>JAKEFK010000367.1 GCA_022616075.1 bacterium | reverse complement strand
TTGTGCCTGCGCGTGTTTCAGGGCATTCGTGATAGCTTCCTGTGAAATTCGGAGCAATTGTTCTTCTGATGCCTCCGGAAGCGGAAGTGGCTCCCCGCTAATGACAACTTTGATCGGGATACCACTATCAACACTCAATTGTTGTGCCATATCAATGAGAGCTTGGGCAATATCTCCTGGTTGTAACGATGGGTCTCGTAATTGCCAGACAGCGCGTCGCGCCTGCAACAATCCGTCTCTTGCCAGATCGGCTGCGCGCAAGAGATGGTGTTGGGATTCGTCAGGTCTATCTCCGAAATGGCATCGGGCAGCATCCAACTGCAGGACAACACCGGAAATGCTTTGCGCCAAAGTATCATGCAGATCGCACGCAATTCTCGTTCTTTCCGCAAGAATCGCAGAAAAGGCGTTCTCACCCGACGCAAGCGGAAACGATGAGCAGCAAAGGCCGCGAGAAGCGCAGCCAAAAAGTATGGTTGCAAATAGAATCTGAAACTTGCAGGATGCGTGCTCCAGACGCCATCATCATTGCACGCAAGAACCTTAAATTGATAATGACCTGGAGGAATATGGGTGTAGTATGCAGCACGGCGAGTCCCTGCATCGACCCACTCGCGGTCAAAACCTTCCAGCAAATAACGGAACCTCACTCTTTCGGGCACCGTGAAGCTTAAAGCAGTATAGTGGAATTCAAACTTCTCTTTGCCTGGCGAGATTTGAATTTCGTTCCCACTGATGCGGGAAGCGTTAGGGTACGACCATAGCGTCTCACCGTCTGTCATGATTTGCTCCATAACCAATGGTGGAGGCAATTTGTTTGTCTTAATATTTTCCGGATCTATCACCACGACTCCTTTGGTTGTGGGAAACCAGAGCCTGCCGTCTCTGGTCTTCCAGCCAGCGGGTTGAGTTCCGCCATTGCATTCCGAACTCTTCATGCCGTCAGACTTGCCATACACCACAGCACGAATTTTCTTGATCTTGCCTTGTGCAAAATCATCCAGCTCTTTTTTGCTGACACGGAAAATCCCTTTGTTGCAGCTGAACCACAAATTCTGCCGGCTGTCTTCAAGAACGCGGTAAACAGCATCATCAAACAGCCCATCATTTACAGTGAACCGTGCAATTTTTCCATCACGCAACCAGTTCAATCCACCATTTGTTGCAACCCAGAGGTTGCCTTCGTGGTCCTCATGCATAGGCTGCGCATATCGCTCGACAGGCCATCGTTGGTCGTGTACGTGCTCCATTTTCCGCTGCTGAGGCGGTTTAGGCCTCCTCCAGCTGTTCCAATCCAGAGGTTGCCCTGACGGTCCTCATGGATTGGTCCCGCATAATTGCTAGACAGGCCATCCCTGGTGGTGTAACTTCTCCAACTGTCATCCTTCAGCCGATTTAAACCAACACCTGAAGCAATCCATAAATAGCCTTGACTGTCTTCGTACATCATACGCACTGTGTTGTCATTAAGTCCGTTTTTGGTCGTATAAATTTTCCATTTGCCGTCTTTCAATCGGTTTACGCCTCCTTCTGTTCCGATCCACAGATTTCCTTGCCGATCTTGAGTGATGGAATTGACAGTATCGTTGGAGAGGCCCTGTTTTGTTGTGTAATGATTCCATCTTCCGTTGTGCAGGCGATTCAATCCTGCATTCGTTCCAACCCACAAGTTTCCCTCGCGATCCTCATATACGGACCAGACAAGATCATGAGAGAGTCCTTCCTGAGTGCTATAAGCAACCCATTTTCCATCACGCAACCGGTTCAATCCCCCGGTATCCGTTCCAATCCACAAATTTCCTTCGCGATCTTCGTAGATGGACCGAATCATGTCGCTCGTTAATCCTTCCCTGGTGGTGTAATTGCTCCAATTGCCGTCCTTGAAACGGCTCAAGCCTCCACCTTCGGTTCCAATCCAAAGGTTTCCATCGCTGTCCTTGATAGATGCAGCGGACATCAATTGTGGGACAAGCCGTCTGCAGTTGTGTAATTACTCCACTTGCCGTTCTTCAAGCAGTTGAGACCATCCTGTGTTCCGATCCACAAATTCGCCCAGCGGTCTTCGTAGATCCACAGCACCTTATCGTGTGAAAGACCGTCTTTTGTTGTATAAGCAGTCCATTTTCCGTTAGAGAGGCGATTCAAACCGCCGCGCGTTCCCACCCACAGATTGCCGGCGCGATCCTCAAAAATCGAACGGATAGAATCGTTTGTCAGACCGTCTTTGGTCGTGTACCGGATCCATTTGCCATCCTTCCAAGCGTTCAGACCGGCGTTGGTTCCAATCCAAAGCCGCTGCCGCCGATCTTCATAAATACAGAAAACAGAATCATTGGACGGACCCTCGCTAGTGGTATAAGCGCTCCATCTGCCGTCTCTCAGCCGGTATACGCCCGCCTGTAAGGTGGCGAACCAAAGACTGCCATCCCGCACTTCCAGCAACCTCGAAATCTGATTGCTCTTCAGGACCGGAACATTCTTTTTGTCATGGACCGTGAATTGCACTCCATCAAAACGGACCAATCCTTCGAAAGTTGCAAGCCAGAGATAACCGTCGCGCGACTGAACGATTGAATTGACTGTGTTTTGCGGCAGGCCGTGGTCCGACGTCCACACATCCTGGACATATTGTGTTATGGCTTTCGTCGGATCCAAAGCAAAAAGAATGGAACCAGACAACAAGAAAAAAACCAGGATGGCTGGAGTAAATGTACTGCTGGTCAAAGCCGGCAATCCCCACGAATGCCAAAATTCTATTTCATCCGAGCATAGCAGTTTCTCTTTCTCAACACAATCGGACCACCTGGGCGACCTGGGCGAGTGATAAAAATGGCAGACAGGGTTCAGAAAATCGTTAGGAGCCGGGCGGAAGAGAGGATTGTTACTGTGCTACCCGCGAAAGGAAAACCGGTGCTGCTTGAGAATTACAAAAGCTTCCCCATTGTGACTTCGATGAAAGAGCAGTTCGGCTGGACTGACGAAGAATAAAGAACTATGGAGCGCAGGCCTTTTCGTCTACGCGTCCGCGGGTCTACGCGAAGATGCAAAGACTCGCAGCGCGAAGACGCTTTTGCCCGCGCTCCGTAGTACTGAAAATTGCTGAAATTCAGCGCCACTTTTCAGCACTTTCTGTCTCATTCAAGATACAGCCTCCCCTAACTCCGTCGGTAATCAATTGGCATAACTCTTGCTTCTTAGTAATCCGGCATGAGACGGCAAATTGATTCGGACATCAAACGGATCATCGATGAACTTTCAAAAACCATCACAGAGTTGAAGAGAGAAGACAATTTTGCATACGATCCAGTCATTGCCCGCCTGGAACGAGTGATTCATTACTGGAGATGCCATTTGGTAGGTCGGGAGCCAATACCCCATTTTCGGTATCCGGATTCTCAATAAATACATTTGACAGAGAATCAGCTTTTTTCTATAATTTAGCCGCTTCCTTGTTTTGTAAGGGAAGTGTTGTCTAAACAATTTCTTCGGAGGACGCGTGTTGACCTGTGCCCCCTTCGCACAGGGAGAAGCGGATTCCGGAAAATTTCAGGCTTTGGAATCTAGCAAAGGAGTTTACTTTGCCAACAATTAGCCAGTTGGTTTCGCAAGGGAGGAAGAAAGTTCAGGAAAAATCGGAAAGCCCTGCTCTTCAGGGATCGCCGCAGAAGCGCGGAGTTTGCGTGCGTGTTTACACAACAACTCCCAAGAAGCCCAATTCAGCTCTGCGGAAGGTAGCTCGTGTGCGACTGACAAATGGGTATGAAATAACAACCTACATACCAGGGATTGGGCACAACCTCCAGGAACACTCCATAGTTCTCGTGCGCGGAGGCAGAGTCAAGGATCTGCCTGGTGTACGGTATCATATCGTGCGCGGTACTTTGGATACTTCCGGTGTAGCAGACCGGAAAAAGTCACGGTCCAAGTACGGCGCCAAACGACCTAAAGCCTGAGGCGTGCTGATAATACGCCTTAAATAGTTAGTAACTAGTTGCCAGTGGCTAGTGGCCAGTATGGTCACTGTTCACTTCAAAGGGAGAAATATCTGTGTCTAGAAGAGGACAAGTAAAATCAAGGGAAATACTTCCTGATCCGGTTTTTCAAAGTGTTCTGGTTCACAAGTTCATCAACGGTTTGCTGAGACGCGGAAAGAAAGCGACAGCAAGCAAGATTTTCTACCGAACGCTGGATATCCTCGGGCAGAAAACAAATGACGAACCGTTGAAAGTTTTCAAACAGGCAATAGAAAATGTCAAACCGGTGCTGGAAGTGCGTTCCAAACGTGTCGGCGGTGCGAACTATCAGATTCCCATTGAAGTTCCATCGAATCGGCGGATTGCATTGAGTATCCGTTGGATTGTAGGAGCCGCACAGAGCCGCAACGAAAAGAGCATGGAAGAAAAGCTGGCCGGAGAATTATTTGAAGCTGCTAACAATCGCGGTTCAGCAGTGAAAAAGAAAGAGGACACGCACCGAATGGCAGACGCGAATAAAGCTTTTGCCCACTTAAGGTGGTAGGAATTAACCGCAGAGTACGCGGAGGACGCAGAGAGAGAGAAAAAAATTTGATCTTTCTCAGCGACCTCAGCGTCCTCTGCGGTGAAAAATAAAAGTTATGGCGAGACAAGTACCGTTACAAAAAATTAGAAACATCGGGATCATGGCGCATATCGATGCGGGCAAGACCACTACGACTGAGCGAATCCTGTATTACACAGGAATGACGCATCGCATCGGTGAAGTGGATGAAGGAACTGCGACCATGGACTGGATGGAACAGGAGCGCGAACGCGGAATCACGATCACTTCCGCCGCGACGACTGCTTCCTGGCGTGAGCATCGCATCAACATCATTGACACGCCGGGGCACGTCGATTTCACTGTTGAAGTGGAGCGCTCTCTTCGCGTGCTGGACGGCGCGGTGGCGGTATTTTGCGGCGTTGCCGGTGTGCAACCACAATCAGAAACGGTATGGAGACAGGCGGACAAATACAAAGTTCCACGCATATCCTTCATTAATAAGCTGGACCGCCAGGGCGCCGACTTCAAACGCGCAGTAGACTCCATGCGGGAAAGACTGAGCGCGGTCGCTATTCCTATTCAAATTCCACTGGGACTGGAAGATAAGTTCCGCGGAGTCATCGATCTTGTCGAACAAAAAGCGTACGTGTATTTGGATGAGACTCTGGGCGCCGAATACCGCGTGGAGGAAATCCCGGCAGAGTATAAGGAAGAAGCTCAGAAACTCCGCATCGAAATGATCGAAAAAGCTGCGGAGCTCGATGATGAATTGCTTCATAAGTATGTTGCAGAAGAGCCGATCAGCAATGATGATTTTCGCGCTGCCATGAGGCGCGCTACGATTCTGAATAAATGCACGCCAGTAATTTGCGGATCTGCATTCAAGAATAAAGGCGTTCAGCCGTTACTGGATGCGGTGGTTCACTACTTGCCTGCGCCGACAGATATTCCGCCGATTCATGGCATCAACCCGATCACAAAGACGGAAGAAGTGCGAAAAGCGTCCGATGATGAGCCGTTTGCAGGACTGGTCTTCAAAATCATGACCGATCCCTATGTCGGACAACTCGCATTTTTCCGTGGTTATTCGGGAATATTGAAAACTGGGACGAGCGTTTATGTTTCCAGCCGGGACCGCGAAGAACGAATCGGGCGCATCGTGAAAATGCACGCGAATAAACGCGAGGAAATTGATGAAGTTTATGCCGGTGATATTGCGGCTGCAGTCGGACTAAAAAATGTGACCACAGGAGACACGATCTGTTCCAAGAAGGATCCGATTCTTCTGGAGGCGATGGAATTTCCTGCGCCGGTCATCAGCGTGGCCATCGAACCCAAAACGAAGGCAGATTCTGAGAAGCTTGGAACTGCGCTCAACAAGTTGAGTCAGGAAGATCCTTCCTTTAAAGTTGCGGTCGATAAGGAAACCGGGCAGACCATTATTTCCGGAATGGGTGAGTTACACCTGGAAATACTCGTGGATCGCATGTTGCGTGAGTTCAGCGTGCAGTCCAATGTGGGCAAACCGCAAGTGGCCTATAAAGAGACCATCAAGCGCGCCGCTCAGGGCGAAGGGAAATATATTCGCCAGACAGGTGGTCATGGTCAATATGGTCATGCAAAGATCAAGATCGAGCCTCTGCCACCAGGAAGTGGATTCCATTTTGTAAATGAAATCAAAGGTGGAACCATCCCGCGTGAATTTATCAAACCGATCCAGGAAGGCATTGTGGAAGCAATGGAAGGCGGAGTACTTGCCGGTTACCCGCTCGATGATATCAAAGCTGTTCTGTGGGACGGTTCGTATCACGATGTGGATTCATCCGAGCTCGCATACAAGATTGCCGGCTCGATGGCTTTCAAGGACGCAGCAGACCGCGCCAATCCGGTTCTGCTGGAACCAATCATGAAAGTTGAAATTGTGGTGCCCGAAGAATACATGGGGGAAGTGATTGGCGATCTGAATGGACGTCGCGGCAAGATTGAATTCATCAATACTCCGCGACAGGGAGTTCGTGTCATCGGCGCCCATGTGCCGCTGGCGGATATGTTTGGTTACGCGACAGATATGCGTTCACTCACGCAGGGTCGCGCAGTGTATTCCATGCACTTTTTCCGGTATGAAGAAGCTCCTAAGAATATTCAGGAGCAAATAGTTGCTAAGTTCAAAGGTAAATAAGCCAACGGAGGTAAGACAATGGCTAAACAGAAATTTGATCGTACCAAGCCGCATCTGAATATCGGTACGATCGGTCACGTTGATCATGGTAAAACCACACTCACCGCGGCGATCACGAAAGTTCTTTCGCTTGCTAATCCAAAAGTTTCTTTCCGCTCCTTCGATTCGATCGATAAGGCGCCGGAAGAAAAAGAGCGCGGAATTACAATCGCCATCGCGCACGTGGAGTACGAAACCGACAACCGTCATTACGCTCACGTGGATTGCCCGGGTCATGCTGATTACATCAAGAACATGATCACCGGCGCAGCCCAGATGGATGGAGCCATTCTGGTTGTGTCCGCTGCGGATGGTCCGATGCCACAAACTCGTGAACACATCCTGCTGGCACGCCAGGTAGGCGTTCCCTTCATCGTTGTTTTCATGAATAAGGTTGATATGGTTGACGATCCGGAATTGCTGGATCTCGTGGAGCTGGAAGTCCGCGAATTGCTCAGCAAATATGAATTCCCGGGCGATCAGATTCCGATCGTGCGCGGTTCCGCTTTAAATTCGCTGAACAACGGCTCGGGCAAAAGGGATGACGAAGCGTCCAAGTGCGTTTTCGAGTTGATGGACGCCGTAGATTCGTACATTCCGCTCCCGCAAAGAGCCGTTGAGAAACCGTTCCTGATGCCGATCGAAGACATTTTCACGATTTCCGGCCGCGGAACAGTTGTAACAGGCCGTGTCGAACGCGGAACAGTAAAGATTGAAGATGAAATCGAAATCGTTGGAATGCGTCCAACAGTTGCGCGTGTTGTGACCGGTATTGAAATGTTCAACAAGGAACTGGACTCCGGTATGGCGGGCGATAACGTTGGAATTCTGCTTCGCGGTACAAAAAAGGAAGAAGTGGAACGTGGTCAGGTACTTGCTGCAAAAGGCTCGATCACGCCGCATAGAAAATTCAAAGCACAGGTATACATCCTGACCAAAGAAGAAGGTGGACGCCATACGCCGTTTGTCGCGGGATATCGTCCGCAGTTCTACTTCCGAACAACAGACGTTACCGGAGTGGTGACGCTGCCTCAAGGTGTCGAAATCGTGATGCCTGGCGATAACGTGACATTCGAAATCGAATTGATCGTGCCAATCGCTATGGAAAAAGGACTTCGATTCGCAATTCGTGAAGGCGGAAGAACGGTGGGAGCAGGTACCGTAACCGAAATCGCGGAGTAGCGGAGAGAGTATGACCAGAGAACGAGTGCGGATCCGTCTGAAAGCCTTCGATCATCGCTTGCTGGATCAAGCAAGCAAGGACATCGTCAGTACAGCGAAGCGAACGGGAGCCCAGGTGGCAGGTCCTATACCGCTGCCTACGCTCATCAATCGTTTTACTGTGTTGCGTTCTCCGCACGTTGACAAGAAAAGCCGCGAACAGTTTGAGATTCGGACGCACAAAAGAATCATCGATATTCTAGCGCCGACACCTCAAACGATTGATGCGCTGAGTAAGTTGCAACTTGCGGCCGGTGTCGATGTTGAAATTCAGGCTTTAATGGGCGGAAAGTAACGCCGGCGGCCCGCGGGATTTTGCTCTCGGAAGGATGAGCCGTCCGGATGGGCGGCGTACGAGGAAGATATGATAAACGGTTTAATCGGAAAAAAGCTTGGCATGACTCAGGTTTTCAGTCCTGACGGCCGGGTTGTGCCCGTAACCATCTTGCAGGTTGGACCCTGTCTTGTGACCCAGGTGAAGACAAAAGACAAAGATGGTTACTCAGCGGTGCAATTGGGCTTCGTTGAGCCAACGTCCAACAAGCGCGTGACCAAACCTTTGCTGAAACATCTTGAAAAAGCCAATGTGCCTCCGTTGCGCCATTTGCGTGAGTTTGCCATTCAAGATAATCAAGCAAAGATTGAGCCCGGACATCGCTTTAAAGTGGATGTGTTTGATGGTCAAAAAACAGTGGATATCATCGGTATTAGCCGGGGAAAAGGTTTTGCGGGCGTAATCAAACGGCATCATTTCCGTGGTGGTGCGGCTACACACGGTTCGATGTTTCATCGCGCGCCCGGTTCCATTGGCGGATCTTCATTTCCATCCCGCGTTTTTCCAGGAATGCGCGCGGCCGGCCAGATGGGTCATCAGCAAGTTACGATGCGGAATCTGACCGTTGTTGAAATCGATCCTGAAAATAATTTGATGCTGGTTCAAGGCGCTGTTCCCGGTGTGGCGGGCAGTTACGTCATGATCAGAAAAGCAAAATCAGGACACGGAGCGAAGTCGACGCACAAGAAATGATTTTTTTACCGCAGAGAACGCAGAGGACGAAGAGAGAAAAAAATCTCTTACTCTTTGCTCCGCGTTCTCAGCGTCCTCTGCGGTGAAATGAAGAGGCAGATATGGAAATCAACGTAATTAACATGAACAATGAGCCGGTTGAAAAGGTTGAGTTGCCGGAAGAAATCGCTTCTGCCGAACCGAATCCTGCTCTGGTGTATGAGCTTGTCCGGCAATACCGGGCGGGAGCAAGACAGGGCACTCATTCTACAAAGACGCGTGGATTGGTGAGCGGAAGCGGACGCAAGCTGTGGAAACAAAAAGGAACCGGTCGCGCCAGGATTGGCTCGATCCGCTCTCCACTCTGGAGACATGGCGGCACGGTGTTCGGACCTCAACCGCGCGATTATTCGTATTCGATGCCTTCAAAGAAACGGATTGCGGCACTGCGGTCTGTTCTGGCAGAAAAGGTTAAGAACAAATCGGTCATCATCATCGATGAAATCACTTTTGAAAAACCAAAATCCAAAACAGCTCTTGAATTCTTAAAAATGCTTCAGTTAACAAACAGGACTTTGTTTGTTGATTCGCGAAATAACAAAAATCTGCAGCTATCAATAAGGAATCTGTCCAATGCGAAATTCTCCAGCGTTGCCTCTCTCAATATTGTCGATGCATTGAAGTACAGAAACCTTGTGATTTCAAAGCCTGCTTTTACGCAACTCACAAAAATTTTAGCGCGATGAATACAACACAGGTGCTACGAAAACCGCTTCTTACGGAAAAGAGCAACAACATGAAAGCAGACAAGAACATTGTTTGCTTTGAAGTAGACCGGCATGCAAACAAGATCCAGATCAAGGAAGCCGTGGAAAAAATGTTCGGCGTCAAAGTGGTCGGCGTCACCACAGCTAATGTTCAGGGAAAAAACCGCCGTGTCGGACGTTCCATGGGTAAAAAACCGGATTGGAAAAAGGCTTACGTAAAAATTAAAGAAGGCGAGAAGAAAATCGAATTCTTTGAGGGAATGTAATTATGGCTATCAAAGGTTTTAAACCAACTTCGCCCGGGCGGAGGGGAATGACTGTTGTCACCTTTGATGATTTGACAGCGGATCGTCCTCATAAACCATTGACCGAAGGAAAATCAAGGATCAGTGGTCGGAACAACAAGGGTCGAATCACAATTTGGTGGCGCGGTCGCGGTCACAAAAGACGCTATCGAATCATCGATTTCCGCCGCGACAAAATCGGAGTCCCTGGAAAAGTTGCATCGATTGAATACGATCCGAACCGTTCTGCAAACATCGCTTTGATTAACTATGCTGACGGAGAAAAGCGGTACATTTTGCAGCCACTTGGACTGAAGGTTGGCGACAACGTCCTCACTTCGCCGGAAGCCGATATTCTGACTGGAAACTCGCTGCCTCTGAAGAACATTCCAATTGGTACGATGATTCACAACATCGAAATGCGGCCCGGCAAAGGCGGACAGATGGTTCGCAGTGCCGGTTCTGTTGCGCAATTAATGGCGAAAGAGGGCACTTATGCGCAGGTAAAAATGCCTTCCGGTGAAATACGCAAAGTGCTTCTGGAATGTTACGCAACCATCGGACAGGTTGGAAATATGGATCACAACAATGTCTCGATCGGAAAGGCAGGACGTTCGCGCTGGCTCGGCAGGCGCCCGCACGTTCGCGGTGTCGCAATGAACCCCGTGGATCATCCACTCGGTGGTGGTGAAGGAAAAACATCCGGTGGACGCAATCCGGTTACGCCCTGGGGACAACCCACAAAAGGTTACAAAACACGCCGCAATAAGCGGACAGGCTCCTTCATCCTGAAACGAAGAGGTAAAAAATGAGCCGATCGTTAAAAAAAGGTCCATTTGTTGATCATCATTTATCAAAAAAAATAACGGGCATGAATGAGAGAAGTGAAAAGAAGGTTCTTCAAACATGGTCCCGCAGATCCACGGTCATTCCCGACATGGTGGGTCATACAATTGCCGTGCATAACGGAAAGAAATTCGTTCCGGTTTTCATTACGGAAAATATGGTAGGGCACAAGCTCGGTGAATTCGCCCCGACTCGTGTATTCCATGGACATCCGGCAAAATCGGAAAAGGCCGCTACCAAAGCGCCCGCGCCGAAGTAGGGAGCGTATTTATGCCAGAAGAAGTGAGTGAAGTCAGTAAAGCCAAGGGAAAGTATTTCAAGCTTTCTCCGCAGAAAGCGCGTTTAGTGATCGATATGATCCGCGGCCAGAATGTTGGGAAAGCCCTGGGCATTTTGAAAGTGACACCGAAAAGAGCATGCAGGCCAATCGAAAAAGTATTGAAGTCTGCAATTGCCAATGCGAAAGAGAAACAGCCAACCATTGATGTGGATCGCCTTTATGTTTACAGGGCGTACGTGGATTCGGGTCCCACAAAAATGTGGAAACGGATCCGACCGACATCGATGTTGAAAGTGATGCGGATCATGCGGCGGCATAGTCACATCACCATCCATCTTGCTGAAAAAGAAAAATGATGATTTCACCGCAGAGATCGCAGAGAACGCTGAGAAAAGAAATTCTCTTTTTCTCTCTCTGCGTTCTCCGCGTACTCTGCGGTAAGAATTAGGAGGATCGTTTGGGACAGAAAGTACATCCGTATGGTTTTCGAATCGGAGTAAACCGGACGTGGCATTCACGATGGTTTGCTGAAAAGAACTATTCCAATCTACTCCATGAGGATCTGCGAATCCGAAAGGAGTTGAAAAAGATGTTCCTCCAGGCAGGGATTTCCAAGCTGGAGATTGACCGTTTGCCGAATCAGCTGAAGGTTCGCATTCATACATCCAAGCCCGGACTCGTCATTGGAAAGAAGGGCGCCGGCGTGGATTCGTTGAAGAAGAAGCTGGAAGCAGAAGTTGGCCGCGAAGTGGTGGTCAATATCGAGGAAGTGGTCAGACCGGAGCTGGACGCTCAGCTGGTTGCGGAAACGATTTCATTTCAGCTGGAAAAACGGGTTGCCTTCCGGCGGGCGATGAGAAGGGCGGTGGAATCCTGTAAAAAGTTTGGCGGCAAGGGAATCAAAGTTCGGTGTAAAGGAAGATTGAACGGCGCGGAAATTGCGCGTGCTGAATGGTACTTATTCGGTCGTCTGCCATTAACGACTCTTTCTGCTGATATCGATTACGGTTTCTCCGAAGCAAAAACTGCGTATGGTGTCGTGGGAGTTAAGGTTTGGCTGTATAAAGGTGAGAAGCACACCTATTTGCCTCGTCACGATATGGATAGAAATAGATAGAGGTTGATTCGTCATGTTAATGCCGAAAAAAGTTAAATATTTGAAGATGCAGCGCGGTCGCCGCAAAGGCAAAGCCTGGCGCGGTCATGAGCTGGCTTTTGGTGATTACGGTTTGAAATCGCTTGAGTCTGCCTGGCTCTCCAGCCGGCAGATCGAAGCAGCCCGCGTTGCAATGACACGTTTCGTGAAACGTGGTGGAAAAATTTGGATTCGCGTTTTTCCTGATAAGCCGATTACAAAAAAGCCGGCTGAAACCCGTATGGGAAAAGGAAAAGGACCCCGCGTCGGTTGGGTGGCTGTAATCAAGCCGGGACGCGTGTTGTTTGAGATGATCGGAGTCACAGAAGAAACAGCCCGCGAGGCGATGCGCCTTGCGGCCCATAAGCTTCCGTTCCGGACGCGATTTACGGCGAGGATGGGTCAATAATGAAAGCAAAAGAATTGAGAGATCAAACCGCAGAAGAATTGCGAATCAAAGAATCTGAGCTGTACGATCAGTTGTTCAGGCTTCGCTTCCAGGCGGCAACGGCTCAATTGGAGAAACCGGCAAAGATCCGGCAGGTTCGCCGGGACCTGGCTCGAATCAAAACAGTCTTAAGACAGAAAGAGGTCACAAAGAATTAAACAAAGTAGCA
>JAKEFK010000366.1 GCA_022616075.1 bacterium | reverse complement strand
GCCTTGCAGCGCGCTTCCGCATTTGGTTTTTCCGGAGCAGTACTGATTGCATTGGAAGGAGAAGTTATTTTGAGCAAAGGCTATGGCTGGGCAGACCGTTCCAAAGAGATTCCCATCACACCGGAAACGGCGTTTGCAGTCGCGTCTATAACCAAACCTTTCACAGCCGCAGCCATTCTGAAACTGGAACAGCAAAACAAACTGAAAACAAGCGATTCAATCAGCACCTACTTGGGATCCGTTCCTGTCGACAAACAAAAAATCACGATCCAACATTTGTTGACGCATACTTCAGGACTTGCTGATCAATATGCAGCTGCGGGAATTACGGATCGCTCGCAGGCAATTCAGCGCATTCTTACCATGGTACTCCAGGGAGCACCTGGTGAGAGCTTCCGGTACTCCAATGATGGCTACAATTTGCTCGCAGCCATTGTAGAAATTGTTTCAGGCAAGACGTTTTCTGATTATGTGCGCGAGGAGTTATTTGTTCCCGCAGGAATGAAGGAGAGTGGGTTCTGGGGTGAACCAAACTTCTTGCCGGAGAATCGAATCGCTCACAATTACAACATGGAAACGGACAATGGTGCTCCCCAATATATTAAAGCGTCCTGGGCGGATCGCGGCTCATCCGATATGATCACAACAGTTCATGATCTTTTCCGCTGGCACCTTGCACTGCAAAACGGCAAAATTTTTCCACCCGAAATACTGAAGAGAATGTACAGTCCTCAAGCAAAGCGGGAAGAAGAGTGGTATTACGGATACGGATGGCATGTGATCACCACACCCCGTGGGACAACGGATATTTACCATGGAGGTGGAGATTATCCGCGCGGAGTGACGGCCGAGTTCCACCGGTATGTGGAGGAAGGAATTACCACAATCGCCATCTGCAATTCCATGATGGATGATGCGGGACTGGTTTCAATCCCGCGCGAAACATTCAGAGCAATTCTTTTCGGAGGCGACCACTCTCCGGCACCCCCCGATGCTCATATTTCTTTTGAGCCTTCCAAATACACAGGAACATATCGGTTTCAGGATGGGAGTCTGCTCCGGATTGTCTTCCAGCGCGGACAGCTTGTTGCGAAAGTTGAAGGGCAAAATGCAATCGGTCTTCTGATCGGATACAAACCGGAAATAAATACGGAACTTGAAAAATTGAATCAGCGCTTACTGGCAGTTTTGCAAAAGGCTGAAAAGAATCAATTCTCTGAAGAATGGACATCCGATCAGGCGAAAGTAGCGAGCGACGGCTTCGGAACGCTGCAAAGGTTTGAGGTTCTTGGGACCGTTCCCATCACACCGGATGATTTATCCACCACTTACGCTAGACTCCATTTCACAGGTGGTACGGAGGTGTATCGATGGAATTGGCGCAAGGAAAGATTTGTCCAAATCTTATCAGGCACGCCTTATCCTGTAATCGCGCCCATGGTCATCCGGCAACCAGATCATTTTGTTACCCACCACTTGCTCATGAAAACGACCGCTTACATCGAATTCCAGAAGGGCGCGGTAAAATTGCATTCCCAATTCGGCGCTGCAGTAGCTAAAAAAGTAAACGATCTCTCGCAGATAAACACAGATGAACACTGATAAATGAATGATTTAGAATCTATGTTTATCTGTGTTCATCTGTGGTTTCGACCTACTTTTCGGCCAGTAAAGCTTTTTTGGCTGCAGCCAGATCCTTGAGATTCTCTTCCGGTATTTTGGGGTAATGCAAATCAAGTGCTCCAAGTGTCTTGATGATCGCGGAGGCAACAACTATCCGTGTGTACCATTTATTGTCCGCCGGAACAACATACCACGGAGCATTTTTTGTGGCGGTGTTCTGGATCATCCTTTCGTAAGCCTTCATGTAGTCTTTCCAGAAGCTCCGTTCTTTCACATCTGCGGCTGAAAATTTCCAGTGCTTTTCTGGGTCTTCCAGCCTCGCCAAAAATCTCTGTTTTTGCTCTTTCCGCGAAACATACAGGAAGAACTTGAGAATCACGATGCCATTGCTACTTAAATATCGTTCAAACGCGCGGATATAGCGATATCGTCTTTTCCAGACGTTATCGCCCAGCAGCTTTTTGGGGACTTTTTGTTTCGCCAGCAGTTCGGGATGCACCCGCACAATCAGAACTTCTTCATAGTACGAACGGTTAAAAATGCCGATCCTGCCCCGCTCCGGCAGATGCCTCTGGCAACGCCATAAAAAATCATGATCGAGTTCCTCAGAAGAGGGAGCCTTGAAAGAGGCAACCTGGCAACCTTGCGGATTCACTCCCGACATCACGTGTTCGATGGCGCTGTCTTTACCGGCTGCGTCCATCGCCTGAAAGATCAGAAGCACCGACCAGGAATCCTGTTCATATAGCATCTCTTGCAGCTCTGACAATGCTTCCACTCCTGTCTCCAGTGCTTCCTTCGCTTTCTCCTTATCATCCTTTTCCATGTTGCCTGTGTCAGCAGGATCGATCTCCTTCAAACGAAATCCCTTACCTTTCTCAATGCAGTAGGGTTCGGCAAGCTTCTTCGATTTTCTAATGAGTTCCTTTAAGTCGGCCATTCCGTTCTCCTTTGTAGATTGCACACCATTGTATACATGATTTAATTGTTCCTATGAAAATCCATATCAAAAAGTTGGGAAGTGAAAATGCGGAAACAGTGTTCGATTGGGTTAACCGATTGCTGATGGAGCTGGGTGAAGAAGGAGAAGAGCTTAGGATTCATTTTCACCGGTCCAAAACTGAAAAAACTACTGTAGCGCGGACGTCCCGTCTGCGCAGAATCGCAGGCGTGACGCCCGCGCTACTTTGTTTACTGCGTTCTCTTCGAAGGCTGCACGAATCTTTTGAGCATCACAAACTCCTTAGTTTTTTCCCCGCTGGATGATTCCATGGAGAAGAAGGTCGGCGATTCGGGAAGCCTTATCTTCCACTTCTTTTCTTTTACCCAGCTCTCGCGTCGTGAGACTGTAGGGCAGCAGTGAATTCGTTGCCCAGATGAAACCCTGAGCAACGGGATTCACGTCTGAAAACTGGAATCTACCGTTTTTCTTTCCTTCCTGGAGGACTTCCTCAAGCACGCTTGCTTCCTTTGCAAAATGAGTTTCCCGCCTACTCATCAAAGATCCTCTGAGTGAAGCGAGAAGATCGTTCAGGCTTTGTGAATAGTTGCGAACAGAATCGAAGCGAAAGAGTACACGCGTGATGAGCATTTTCTTGAGCTTCTCTTCAGGAGCACTTTCACCTTCGGCGATCCAGCGCAATTGGACAAGCAATCGTTCCACAATGCGATCGATGTGCGAAAGCGTGACGCCTTGTTTGCTGGGAAAGTGCAGGTAAATGGTTCCTTTTCCAATGCCGACCTGTTGTGCAAGATCTTCCATTGTCATTTTTTTGTAGCCGTATTTTGCAAGAAGGTGATCGACACCATCCAGAATCAGGTCCCGAATATCTCGTCGCTGCGCGATTACTCTCATATGACTAATGACTAATATTGTATTCTGGTCATATCGGACTTGTCAAGTTTCGTGACTGGCTTTAACCTTTTTGCATGCCACCAGCGGAACCGGCCCCTTCCTGGAAACAGCGCATTGCCGCTTTTCGATACGTGTTCCAGCTGATGAGAATGGTCTGGCAAGCGCATTCCCAATTCACGGTTGCAATGGCCTTGCTTCGGTTTGTGCGCGCCTTCGTCCCGGTCGGAACATTGTGGATCGGGAAACTCATCCTTGATACAGTCGCGGCTGCTCTCACTGCAACGCCCGATTACACTCGTCTCTGGAAATTGATTGCGCTGGAAGTCGCCATAGTCGTCTGCGGTGAAGCGCTCGCAAGAGCTTCTGCGCTCGTGGAAAGCTTGCTGGGTGATCTCTTTTCAAACCACACAAGTGTCCGTTTAATGCAACACGCAGCAGCTCTGGACCTCTATCAGTTTGAAAACGCAAAATTCTACGATCAGCTTGAAAGAGCACGCAGGCAAACCACCGGACGCATCTCGCTGCTCGCGCAATTCTTTTCCATGGGTCAGGATATCCTCACGCTTCTTTCGCTGGGGGCAGCGCTGCTGGTCTTCAGTCCTCTCCTGTTGTTATTGCTCGCAATTGCTGTTTTCCCAAGCTTCCTTGGTGAAACTCATTTTGCTTCACTCGAATATTCTTTGTTTTTTCGGCGAACGCCCCAGCGCAGGCGGCTCGATTACATCCGGTACATGGGCGCCAGCGATGAAACAGCCAAGGAAGTTCAGATCTTCGGATTGGCTCCCTGGTTAATCGATCAATTTCGCACTCTATCATCACGATTCTATGAGGAAAACAAACAACTTTCGATTCGAAAAGCCATTGTCTCTTCCCTTTTGTCCTTGATCGGAACCGCTGGTTATTATACGGCGTACGTCGTAATCCTGATCCGCACAGTCAAGGGAATTTTGACACTCGGCTCCATGATTTTTCTAGCAGGAGCGTTCGCTCGGAGCCGCGACTTGATTCAGCGATTGCTTCTTACCGCGGGCGATCTCTATGAACAGAGTCTGTATCTCAAAGATCTTTTTGATTTTTTTGAAATGAAACCGACGATTGTTTCACGACCCGGCGCGATTGCTGTGCCGGAAACAATTCAGCAGGGTTTTGTTCTGGAGAATGTCGGATATCGATATCCCGGAAGTGAACGGTGGGCTTTGAGGAACATTTCCTTTTGTATCGCGCCCGGCGAGCGACTTGCATTTGTGGGAGAAAATGGCGCCGGAAAAACCACTCTCGCAAAGTTACTGGCGCGTTTGTACGAACCTTCAGAAGGCAGGATCCTCTTAGAAGGGGTTGATCTTCGCGATTACGAGCTGAATTCTTTACGCAAATCAATTGGCGTGATCTTTCAAGATTTCGTGGAATACGATTTACCATTTGATCAAAACATCGGAGTCGGTGAAATCGACCGCGTTAAAGAATATGTGAATTCAGACAATGGAAATACAAATGTGCCTTCGGAGATTGTTTCCGCTGCGGAACGTTCCCTGGCAGCGTCACTTTTATCCCGTTTGCCGGACGGATATCGTCAGATGCTTGGATATCGCTTCGATAACAGCGTTCAATTATCGGGTGGAGAATGGCAAAAAGTTGCGCTGGCGCGCGCTTACATGCGGGACGCGCAGCTGCTGATTCTGGATGAGCCCACCGCTGCGCTCGATGCGCGCGCCGAGTACGAAGTTTTCATACGATTTTCCAAGCTGGTTGAAGGGCGCATGGCAGTCATCATTTCTCATCGATTCTCAACCGTTCGAATGGCGGACCGTATCATTGTCTTAAATGACGGAAAAGTCGTAGAAGAGGGAACGCACGATCAACTCCTGGAAAAGAAGGGTCTCTACGCTGAATTGTTCTCGCTTCAAGCGGAAGGCTACCGGTAACAATTCGTAACAAATTCGATAAAACTTTGAAAGGATTCACGGGTTTCTATTGTAGGGGCGGCGCGCATTTGTGTTTTTTACAAATGCTGCGCCCGCCGAGTGCCGGGCAGAGCATTCGCAAAAAACGCGAATGCCCTGCCCCTACAAAATGGAGGAACCCGATGAATTTTCAAACGCTCATTTTGATCGGATTTGTTTTGCTGCCGGACTTTCTTTTTGGCCGAACGTTGCATGAGAACAAAACAATTCACGTCCCGGATGGCCGGGTCCGCTATTTTCACTATTATCTGCCGGCACGTCTGCCGGATCATTCCCCCATCGTCATTCTTCTACACGGAGGCTCTCAGGACTATACACAAATTCTAAAGAAGAACTCCGCTCAAAATGAGTGGATGAAACTTTCTGATGAAAAGAAATTTCTGTTGATCATTCCCAATGGAATTGAAGCGGGCACCGGAAAAGCGGACGGAACAAACCAGCACTGGAACGACTGTCGCGCCGATGCGGGAGCCGTTGAAAGCGGAGCGGACGACGTGGGATTCATCAACAACCTAATTGACTGGGCCATCAGGAAGTATCAAATCGATTCAGAGCGGGTTTATGCAACAGGCGCTTCCAACGGCGGAATGATGTCCTATCGTCTGGCGACTGAACTCTCGCACCGGATAGCAGCGATCGCTGCCTTTGTAGCCAATCTTCCGCAAAACAGTGAATGCACGAAACCCGCACGGCCAATTTCCATTTTCATTTGCAATGGAACGAAAGATACATGGATGCCATGGAACGGCGGCAACATAATCAAGAATGGAGGCTCTGTACTATCTGCGCGCGCGACGCGGGACTCCTGGATCCAGCTCAATTCCACAACGACTTTGCCGTCTCAGACAAAGAAATTCAATGATCTGGATTCCGCAGATGGATCGATTGTTCGGAGTGAATTGTACGATAAGGGTAGGCAAGGCACCGAGGTTTTGTTTTACACGGTTAAAGGTGGTGGCCATACAATTCCAAGCGTCCGGCACTTGCTTCGTCCTTTTGTGGAATGGATTGTGGGACCGCAGAATCACGATATGGAAAGCGCCCGGGAAGCCTGGAATTTCCTGAGCAGGCACACACTGCAGAATTGACAGCAGGCCGAATTTCCTTATACTGACCTTAACGGTTGAGTAAATACTCAGCTGAAATTTTAGGAGGCGCCTGTGTTTGTAGTTTCTCATCTCAGGGATCAATCTGCCTCCGAATCGTCAGTTCGACGATAGTCGGACGCTCCCCATTCAACCATAACAACATGGTGGGACAAGTGTGTCTCATTTTTTGTTAGAAAACGCAGGCGAGACGCCCGCGCTACAGGAGAAACTACAGTGCACTTACAACAATTAGGTTGGAATTCTGAATTTCAGAATCATTTTTCTCAGCTGAATTTGCGCAATTGCATTCCCGCGCGCGTAGCTGAGGAAAACAAAGGACTCTATCGCGTATTTTCGGAACCAGGCGAACTCTTCGCAACCATTCCTGGCCGGATCCGTTTCCACGCTGAAGACCGAACCGATCTGCCTGCGATTGGAGATTGGGTTGCGATAACCCCGCGAGTATCCGAAGGTCGAGCAACGATTGAAGCGATTCTTCCGCGCAAAACCGTTCTTTCACGCAAGGAAGCCGGCAAAGGGCTGAGTGAACAGGTCATGGCAACCAATCTGGACACGATTTTCATCGTAACGTCTTTGAATCAGGATCTAAACGAAAGGCGGGTAGAACGTTATCTCGCAATCGTATGGGAAAGCGGCTCGCAACCGGTCTTACTTTTGAACAAAGCGGATCTTTGCCCGGACCCGGAAGCGTTTCGTGAAATGGTTTACAACGTTGCCCATGCGGTCGCAGTACATATTCTTAGTGCAGTCAGTGGAGAAGGACTTGCGCAATTGGCGCAGTATCTTGAATACAATAGAACAGCTGCGTTCATCGGTTCATCCGGTGTTGGGAAGAGTACGATCATCAATGCGCTGGCGGGTCGAGTGATGCAGCGCGTGCAATCGATTCGGGAATGGGATGATCGTGGACGTCACACAACAACTTCCAGACAAATGATTCTTCTACCAGAAGGAGGAATTGTCATTGATACTCCTGGCATGCGAGAAGTCGGACTGTGGGAGAGCATTACGGGGATTTCAAAGACTTTTCAAGATCTGCAAGATCTCGCTTCACGATGTAGATTCCGGAATTGCAAACACAAAGGAGAACCAGGCTGCGCGATTGCAGAAGCAGTGGAAGAAGGAATGCTTACTCAGGACCGTGTTGATGGTTACTACAAACTGCAGGCCGAGCTGCAATTCATCGAAAGAAAGACCAGTTTTCACGCGCGCCAGTCGGCCAAGGCCCAGGCCAAACGGGGAGCCAGAGCAATGAAACGATTTTACAAGGACGCTTAGCGAGCCTCCGGCACATATTCGGTCGATCGAGAAACCACAACAAGGAAAAGAAAACAGCCGGCACCATAAAGCGTTAAAAACAATCCATCGATCGAAAGCCAGAGACTCAGGATCTTTTGGTCCGGAATGTAGTAGAAGCTTGGAGAGATTCTATCCAAGATTCGATAGCCCACCAGGCCGTTGACCATTACGCCCAATACGGCAGTGACACATACGTATAAGTGAGCTTTTGCAAGGCGAACTGAAGGTGACTTACCGTTCGCCCATCGTGGAAGCGCCTGATAAACCAAACCGAAGAGAGTCATCCCGATCCAACCCAGCAATCCCACGTGACCATGAATGGGCGCCCACGGACACGCGACCTCCACACCTCCGTGCAGGTAATGCGCTAGTGGCCCGTAGCCCGTTAACAGGCCCAGTAACATGAGTGCGATGCCCCATCGAATGAATCGCAAAGCCAAATTTTCCATTGCAGGAACCTCCTGTACTGCTAAATTCTATCTCCTAGGAGGAATTATGAAGAATACGATTCTGTTGCTGCTCGTGATTTTTGCTGTTTCATTCGCATTTGCGCAATCACAACGCCTGGAAAAATCACCACGACATCAAGAATGGGTGGCGATAAAAAATGGCGAGAAGTCGATTCATTCGTTCGTTGTTTATCCCGAAAAGAAAGACAAAGCGACAACGGTTATTGTCATTCATGAAAATAAAGGACTGACGGATTGGGTCCGAACCGTAGCAGATCAACTTGCAGAAGCGGGCTATCTTGCGGTTGCGCCGGACTTGCTTTCGGGTACAGGACCAAACGGCGGTAAAACCAGCGACTTCACCAGCGCAGACGCCGCGACAGAAGCCATCTACAGGCTTTCACCGGAACAGGTCACTTCTGACTTGAATGCCGTTGCGGATTACGCGGTCAAATTGCCCGCTTCAAATGGTAGGTTGACCGTAGGTGGTTTTTGCTGGGGTGGTGGACAAACTTTTCGTTTTGCAACCAACCGGTCCGATCTAAAAGCGGCCTTTGTCTTCTACGGAAGTTTTTCATACACAAAGGATGATCTGAAACGGATTTCAACCGCTGTTCATGGATTCTATGGGGGCAACGACGCGCGCATCAATGCTACCCTTCCTGAAACACAAACACTTATGACGGAACTAGGGAAGACTTTTGAACCTATGACTTATGAGGGCGCGGACCACGGATTCATGAGGAAAGGAGAGGAAGCAAACGCTTCCGAAGCGAACAAAAAAGCCCGTGATGCTGCGTGGGAACGCTGGAAAAAACTGTTAGCGACCGTATAACTCTGGCAGAACATTTGCTTTGCCTCAAAAAAGAGGTGAAGTATGAGATTTACGATTGCAGCATTTGCTGTTTTGGTTTTGTTTGCAGGTTTCGGTTTTGCACAAGCTCCGGATTATAAAACGGAAGTTTTTGGACTCGCCGGAATCGCGGGTATTCATGATGATGAAAGCTATTTGGGAACAGGAATCAATTTCGGAGGCGGACTCGGACTGCGGCTCTCACGAAGGTTCGGGTTTAACATTGAAGGATACTATGCTGACAGTACACGGAATTTCTCATCCGGAGTCCACATAGAATCGAATGCAACGACTCTCGCCGTTGATTTCCATGTTTATTTTCCAACCGGCAAGGTTGAACCCTATGTTCTCGTTGGAACCGGTCTGACCCGTTTCAATCAAACGGGAAGTTTTATCGACCCAGAGTTTCGTTCCACAGATACCGGTTACACACTTCAATGGGGAGGTGGAGCTCGCATTTTCCTGGCACCTCACGTCTCGATCAGACCTGAATTCAAATGGGTTTCTTCGAGCAACATCAGTTTTGTGAATCAGCTTCGCGGAACTGTTTCGGTCGGATATCATTGGTGAGCGCGCCTAACAAATTGGATAATACGCTATCCGATGTATGTGACCTGGGGAACGCCATCACAGAAAGTAACCGGTGTGCGAGAAACGGCTGAAACGCGTTCACCCGGAACGATGATACCGACCAGATTCAACGGATCGGCTGCAGAGAGACGGACGATTTCGCCCGAAGGCTCGATCTTGCGAATCGCGCGCAGGGAATCCACTGCTAAAGGCAAAGCGAATTGTTCTCCAACAAATCCGCTGATGAAACGGCCGCCACGCACTTCGCCGCGATCTTCCAATCTACGGAACGTGAGCAACAGCTCGCGCCACCGCGGCACAAGTGTTTCGCGTTGCACAACATCGCGAAAAACAACGCCATAGCGTTCGAGCAACATGCGGCATGCGGCTTCCACATTTGGTTCCGTCTCGGCCGTATTCTGAGCGCGCAAAACGGACCACCGGCCGGCGCCCGAACGGCTAATCTGGAGCGCTTTCTTGCGATTCTCCAGTAGTGAGCGAAGACTATCGAAACCGTCTGCTGTAACGAAACCGGCTGTGACCAGCTCCCATAAAGCTGTTTCCACCTGACGCTTCTTGAGATTCGTGCATCGAACCAGATCGGAAACAAAAGAAGCCCCCTGTTTCTGCAACGCCTCAAAAACCAGAGACGCCTCAGGACTGAACGCAAATTCGGACTGTGAAGGTGCTTTTTGGTGGAGCCATTCACAATGTTCACGGATGAAAAAAGTAATGGGCGCCGCAGTGCCAGGAATACTCCTGCGCGTTGTTGAAAGCGCGGAGGGAGAAGAGAAACGTCCCCAACCTACGATGCCTGTCCAGCAAAGCTTGTCCAGCATGGCTGGATCGTAATTGCTAATTCTTTGCGCGAGGATATGCCGTTCCCACTCGCGCGCCGGTATTTCAAAACCTTGCAGTTGTCGCAGCACTTCGGCGGCGCCTCGTTCGCCGCGTAGTTGGGTTCCCGGAGCAACATGTTGCCAGCGGAACAACCATCGCAGAAATTGGGCGGCAGTCACCGGCTCAATCTGTTTTCGCACAGTACCAATCGTGAGCCGGTGGATTCGCGCCAGAAGTCGCCGGTCGCACCACTCAACTTGAACGCCGTGAGCAATCTTAAATTTTCCGCGGAGAACGGAACCCGATGATTCCAACCGGAGCAACGCCTGTTCTATTTCATCTGCAGGCAGAGCTAACGTTTCAGAAAATATTTCAGCAGTTACCGGTCCGCAGTAAGGCATCCATCCGCGAACAATCGAACAGACAGAATCTTCGTGCGAGATCTGCGGAGCTTCCACATTTGCGGGCGCGTTAAGAATCTCAGCAGAAGGATACGCTGCGCGGAACGCTTGAAACCGCTCAGCAGCAAACCAGACTTCCCGTCCGCTGCAATGCGCAATTCCGGAACGCTTCTGCTTTATTAATTCTTCCAAAAACTCAGACCAGAGCTCCCGCGGCTGGAATCCGAATGAAGAGAGGTTTGCCGGCAATGCAATCACAGAAAGCAGAACATCATGCAGTTCCTCCACTGTGCGAACGTCCGGGATGCTTTGTTCGACCACGTCTGCAATTGCGGCAGGATCCAGCATTCCAACTTCGCCGACCACCTGCTCCGGTAAAACCCGCCTCATACTGACGGCGCGGGCGCGCCTTTCTTCCAGCGGCGCATCATCCAAATAGGCATACGGATTCGCATTCAGTATTTCATGTGAGAATACTGACGGGATTGCAGTATCCACTGCAAGACATTCGATCGAACCATTTTGGATTTCCTGTAAAACCTGCTTCAATCCGGTCAGGTCCATTGCCTCCTGCAAAACATCTTTCATCGTTTCTTGAATCAATGGGTGATCGGGCAGTTGAATATCCCCCACAACATTGTCCTGGCACGCCGCGGCATCCGGAAAGACCGATGCGAGCAAATCTTCCGTTCGCATCCGGAGAATCTGCAAGGGAACTTTTTTCCCGCGTTGAAAGCGGATCACTGCGAGCGCGCGCATCGCATCCCATCGCCACCGTGTCCCGAAAAGGGGCGAAACTAGAGCAGCCTGAGTCACCACAGATTCTACGCTATTAGAATGTAGAAACCGGAATACGTCCGCAAGCTGGAAACTGTGCTTTTCCGTGAGCGAAATGTTCAGGCCGTCATCGGTGGCGGAAGCTTGCAGTTCCAGATTGAAAGAGCGGCAAAAACGCTTGCGCAAGGCGAGTCCCCATGCTTTGTTGATCCTCGCTCCGAAAGGCGCGTGAATCACCAGCTGCATCCCTCCCGATTCATCGAAGAAACGTTCCGCAATAATCCTTTTTTGCGTCGGCACTGCGCCCAAAACTGCCACACCTTCCAGAATATAAGCGAGGATTTGCTCAGAGCCCGGTTTGTCCAGACCGCATTCTGTGATCAGCCGGCTTACGGCTTCCGCCGGCGAGACGCCCGCGGTACAAACCTCTTCGCGAAGTTGCGAGACATGCGCTGATAACTCTTCCGTACGGGCCGGGGCCTCTCCGCGCCAGAACGGAACTGTGGGTGGAGCACCATGCGCGTCCTCCACCAGCACTCGGGCAGTAGAGGATTGTACGTGACGAATCATCCAGGAAGTTGTGCCGAGAAGCATGATATCGCCTGCATTACTTTCGATTGCAAAATCTTCATCCAGAGTTCCTACAACGTTTCCTTCGGGTTCTGCTATGACCGTGTACATTCCATTTTCAGGTATGGCTCCACCGCTCGTGATGGCAGCCAATCGCGCGCCGCGCCTGGCGCGAAGAATTCCCTGAACTCGATCGCGATGCAGATACGCTCCATATCGCCCGCGTGAAGCAGCAATACCCTCAGAAAGCATTTCCAAAATGGAATCAAACTCCGGGCGGCTCAAGTTTCGATAAGGATACGCGCGGCGAACCATTTGAAACAAATCTTCTTCGCGCCATTCCTGAGAAGCGCAAGCTGCGCAGATTTGTTGCGCCAGAATGTCGAGTGGAGCTTCAGGAATCATCAATCGATCGAGATCTCCTGAACGAACGGCGCGGACCAACGCGGCACATTCGACCAGCTCATCGCGCGTCGTTGGGAAGAATCGCCCTTTGGGCACTGCGCCTCGCCAGTGACCGGACCGCCCGGTTCGCTGCAGCGCCACTGCAATCGACCTGCATGAACCGATTTGACACACAAGGTCAACCGTTCCAATGTCGATTCCCAATTCCAGCGAAGCAGTGGCAACCAGCACTTTGAGCTCGCCATTTTTGAGCTTCTTTTCCGCAGCATGACGAATTTTGCGCGAGAGACTGCCATGATGCGCAGCAACGACATCTTCTCCCAGCTTTTTGATCAATCTGTGAGCGGTGCGTTCGGCAAGTTTGCGTGTATTCACAAAGACAAGAGTTGAACGATGATCGTTAACAAGCTGCGCAATCCGCTCGTACACTTCATCCCAGAGATCATGAGAAGCGACGGGACCCAGTTCACTGTCCGGAACCTCGATACCCAGATCAACTGCGCGCTTGTGTCCGACGTTCACAATCACCGGCTCGGGACGTTCTGATCCGCAAAGAAAGCGCGCAACTTCTTCGATCGGTTTTTGCGTGGCGGAAAGTCCAATCCGAACGGGAGGTTTTTGCGTCAACGATTCCAATCGTTCCAGCGAAAGCGTCAGATGAGCGCCACGCTTGTCATCTGCAACTGCGTGGATCTCATCCACAATCACAGTCTCCACGCTCTGCAATATCGCGCGGCTTTTCTCTGCGGTGAGCAAAATGTAAAGTGATTCAGGCGTCGTTACAAGGATGTGTGGTGGCTTCCGGAGCATGGCAAGCCTTTCCCGCGTGAGCGTATCGCCGGTGCGCACTGCCGTACGGATCTGTTGCATCTTCATCCAATGTTTTACTGCAAGCGCGGAAATCTCATGCAGCGGTGTCTGCAAATTCACCTGAATATCGTTGCTCAACGCGCGCAACGGAGAGACATAGAGAACTTCTGTTTGATCCTTGAGCTCCCCATTCAAAGACTTTCGCACAAGACGTTCGATGCACACAAGAAATGCAGCAAGCGTCTTGCCGGAACCGGTGGGAGCCGAGATCAAAGTTGTTTGCCCTGAAACGATAGGAGGCCAACCCTCTTCCTGCGGCTCAGTAGGTGTCCCGAATTTCTTGAGGAACCACTCCTGGACTATTGGATGTGCCCACTGAAGGCTATTGCAGGTTGCAAATTGCATATTGAATAGTTTCGAACTAACGGGTCGCCATTGCAAGATGCATTTTTCAACATGCATTATTTTTTGGTTCACGGTATATTTTTGTTGACGAGGAAAATCCTTTCTTTGCTCACGCCTGTGCTAATTCTGTTTTGGGCTTTTTCTTACGAATCATGATCAGGTTCGCTTTGCGACGCAGCTGCAGAACAACGCGGGAAAACTTCGAGTTGCTGCATCGATTTTGCTTACTCTCCCGGGTGTTCCTTTTCTCTACTATGGCGAGGAAGTTGGAATCCAAAACGGACCAGCTTCGGGAGATGAATCAAAGCGCACGCCGATGCCGTGGGATGATTCGCGTAGTGGAGCTTTACGACAGGTTCCCCATGGTATGAATTTTCGCCAGGTAAGAATTCCGCAAACGTACAGGATCAAGCCAATAAGCCGGCATCGTTGCTATCACACTATCGCAACCTGATCCATGCACGCAAAAACTCGGGCGCATTACGCTCCGGTGATCTCCAGTTGCTCACACAGGGACCTTCTACCGTTTTGGCATTCACTCGTACTAATAGTGTAGAGACCGTGGTAGTGGTTCACAACCTGGGCGATTCCTTTGTGACCGCCGGGCCGCTCGCCGTAACTGCGGTTCGTCTGGAGGCAGTCTTCACTGATGGCAATCCGGCGAATCCTTCCGGTTCGTCAGGTCGCTGGACTTTCGCGATGCCGCCTCACTCAACCGGAGTGTGGAGACTGCAGTAACAAGGACCGCTTTCTCCTGCGATACCAGAAGAAATAGGCAGGAACGCCGGTAGCAATGATAATAAGCCCGGCAATACTTTCCTTTGGTTGCTTGATGATTGTATTTACAACCAGAGCCGCAGCGGCAAGTATGAATACAACCGGAGTATACGGATAACCTGGAACTTTGTATCCGGTTTCCGTTTCAGTAGAACGTTTTCGCAGAGGAAAGACGCTGGCAGCTGCAAGCCCATAAAAAATCCATCCGCCAAAAACCACGTATGTAAACAACTGTTGAAATGTGCCTGTCATTGTAAGAACGACTGCCCATAAGGAACCGGCAACGATGGCGAAGACAGGCGTTCTGAAGTTAGGGTGAACCTCGGCCAGTTTTTGAAAGAAGAGACCGTCTTTTGCCATTGCATAGAAGACGCGCGGCAGCGTGAGTGGAATGCTATTTCCGGCGGAGAAAATGGAAATCAAAATTGCGGCAGCCACAATCTTTCCAGCCCAATCTCCTACCACTGCCGAAACAGCGGACGCCGCAATACGATCCGTATTTGCGGCAGATCGACCCAGCGCTGAAACGTAAGAAAGATTTGCGATCAAGTAAATGAAAATCAAAGTCAGCAGGCCGGCCAGAAAAGCGCGTGGATAGTTGCGCGCAGGATGGATCACCTCCGAACCGCTGAATGTTGCGAATTGCCATCCTTCATAAGCCCATAAAACACCGATCATCGCAACGCCTGCGCTGGAGAATGTTGCGATACTCCAGGAGTCAGGCCAGAGATTCGTGTAAAGATGCGTTGAATTCCTACCCAGCACAAGGAGAGCGATACTCATGATTAAGATCGCCGAGACTTTCATTGCCGTTGTCC
The DNA here is from genome assembly GCA_022616075.1 of bacterium. Taxonomy (NCBI): domain Bacteria; species bacterium. The sequence goes on along the minus strand of JAKEFK010000366.1, from coordinate 3,279 downwards.
AATTTTGCAGATCAGAGCTTCGCCTCGTTCCACGAATATTAACAAGAGTGACCACTGCGATCATGAGAATGGAAACAAGCTTTGACAAAACAGGACTGAGCTGAACAATCTGGTTCAGGTAAGCGCTAAAAGCAGAGGCGAGCGTGGCCGTCGCGCCGCTGCCGATCACAAAAAAGAGTGTCCAACCATAAACGAATGCAGGTAATGAGCCGAACCCATCCCGAATGTAATTGTAGAGTCCGCCGGCATTGGGGTTCCTTGCGCTCAATTCGCCGTACGTTAGCGCCCCTAATAAGGAAAGGATTCCACCGAATACCCATACAAGAAGAGCAACACCAACGGATGCATCCACGCTGCGGAGTACAGCCCCGGGAATGATGAAAATTCCGGAACCGATCACCGCGCCGATGATCAGCAAAACAAGATCGCGAAGAGAAAGAGTTCGAACCAGTTCAGCCATGTTTGCCTATTGTAGCAAAGTAGCGACGGACGTCCCGTCCGCGCCAACCGCAGGCGAGACGCGCTACTCTGTTTACTTCCGAATGGGATGGGCTTCCGTATTGAATACAAACTTTGATAAATCCAACGTTTCGCGAGGCGCAAACAGAAGGTAAAGATACTTCAAAGTCTCAGCTAGAAAATAACTTTCCATGCTATCCCTCTTCTCTTTTGTTTCGACGGAGACCAACGCCGCATAACCTCGTCGGGTCCTGCAATACTTCCTTAAGCCTTTCAGAAAAGTTTCTCCCATCTTCAAATACACGGGATCGTTTGTGAAGTAATACAGGTAATATGCTGATTCCATGATTTCCGGCCGAAGCGGATAGCCGTCATAGGTGATCTTCATCGTACTGTAATCAATCTCTTCCGGCTCGATTCCGAATTTGGTCCACATCGCGTAAGAAGACTGCTGTAAAGCTCTGGCGCGCGAAAGGTCGCCCGATAGCGCAAGCACAGCGGGAAAGAATGCATCCAGCGCTCCGAATTTTGTAGCAACACGCTCACCCGTTTCCATATTTACGGTTCCATACCACAGACCGGTTGGTCTCTGATCCGCAAGATATTTGTTCAACGCTGCAATGCTTCCTTTCCACATTGTATGGCAATCCTTATCATCGAATAGGAGCCAGCATTTGTACAGGTACTCGTAATAGGAATCGATGCCGCCGCCGATATGGCTGTTTTTGTACGAATTCCAGGAGTGCAAAAATTCATCGCGAACTTTTTGTTGAAGTTTTTCTTTGTCGACTTCTTTTTGACCGGAACACTGAACGTGCAGCGAGAGGACCAGAATGAGGAGAAGGAATTTAGTCGCAGACGGGACGTCCGCGCTACTTTGGTGATGGGACGACACCAGGCAAAATGACCTGTTTCTTTTCATTCACATTATAGATGCACGCACTCCTGTTCAGAGACCGAACCCTCTCCAATTGCGCCTGCTCCGTATCCCAGTACCGAAACCTTCAATGGATTTTTTCCAAACGCTCTGAATTCCATTCTCTGAGAATTCTCCCACGGAATCTTTTTCGCTGACAACTTTTTTCAATGTCCGGGAATTCCACCGATCAAATTGGGAGCGGGACCGCTTCCTCTTACAATCCTGTAGGAAAGAATCGATCGCTGGATCGCAAAGTAGCGCGGGCGTCCCGCCGGCGAGCTTGCGCAGACGAGACGTCCGCGCTACTTATTGCAATGAGCCGGCAGCTTTCACGAATTGCGCGATTAGCGGATGTGGATGCTCCGGAGTGGATGTGAGCTGCGGAACGAAAAGAGTGGCAACGTAAAAGGGGTGGTTATGAAGTTCGACAATTCGTGCTTCACCATCGGGTCCGATGCCGGAAAGACGGAGAGGTTCACGAAGGAGAACATAACGATAGTCAGGATTCAAGCCGAAATTGCACATAAACTGCTCCACCGCAGCTTCCTTTTCATAGGATGCATAGGTCAATGTTTCGGGAAGAATCTGAACCTGTTGTGACTGCTCTTTCAGCGAGCAATACAATTTTGTGATAACAAGACTGCCTGTATCCGGTGAAGTTTCTTCGTGTTCCGCATCCTGAATCCCAAGAACGTTTCTTGCATACTCTACCAGAGCATGTTGGAAGCCGCCTCACGTTGCAAAAAAAGCCCGCAATCTTTCCCGTGCGAACCGAATGGCGCTTAAGGCCCCTTCCATACTCTTGTAAGGACTTCCCGAAGCGCACCAGATGCCCTCAAACGAATCGAGATTTCCCGTTCCCTGTGTTCCAATCACATCCGTCCCAATCCATTCTGGTTCGATTGGAATCGAAAGATGCGTCGCAGCATGACGGAGTGATTCATTGATGGTCACATGGTGTGACCATGCCGGCTCGTAGTCCCCAATAATTGCAATCCGTACAGGCTTCAAAGTATTTCCCCCATTGCGTTCCATGGTACCAGCAACTGTTAAACAACTCAACAAAGTAGCGTAGGCGTCCCGCCTGCGGACGGTCGCAGACGAGACGTCCGCGCTACTTTGCTTACTTTATTCTGCGCCAGACCAGATCGACGTTATCGCGCCGGTCAATCATTTTTGTGAAACGGCCTTTCTCATCAGGAACAAAAATCTTGATTCCGCGAGGAGCGCCTTTCCTAAAAAGCCTGGTTTCATTCTCCGGAAACAATTCCTCTTTTGCTCGTCCGGTGCGCTGTCCGATCAGTTTGTTGTCTTCCAGCGTAATTGTGTAAACAACATCGGATTTGAGCTCATAGGCGCCCGTAAAACGTTGGAGTTGTTCTGGAGGTAACGTTACCGCAGTTAGTTCACTTGGATAAACGGAAATGTGTGAAGCAATCACTTTCCATTGACCATCGATCTTCATATAGGTGTCGGTACTGCCAAACTCCGTTTTTAACATTTGACCGTAGAGTTCAAGCTCTTCCTTATCGCGATGGGAAATGACCGCAACATTACCGTAATCCCTGACATGAACATCCGTCACTTTGATTTTGCCCACGTAGCCTGGAGGCAAAGGATTGAAATCTTTTAACAATTCTGCCTTTGTCAAAACCTGACCGTTTTCTTCTCGGATGATCCAGGAATCCGCGAGATATTTCTCCCAGACTTCTTTTTTACCCGTCGCAATTGCGTCCATCAGTTCTTGTGCGATTGCCGTCAGCTCTTGTTCCGTTTTCGGATTAGCCGTTTGAGCGAAAGCAAGAGGGGAAATCAACGAAACACAAAAAAGGATTCGTAGTGTTAGCATGGAAATAATTTAACGCAAAGAGGATCATAAGCGAAGTAGCGCGGACGTCTCG
>JAKEFK010000365.1 GCA_022616075.1 bacterium | reverse complement strand
CCATAATTTCCGCAAACCGCCGAAATTTTCGCCGGATCAAATTGAACTTCCTCGAGAAAATCAAGATCTCTAACAGGTGGTGTATTATGCGTAGGCGTTCCTCAAGGTATGAATCGTTGCCTTCTTACTGATCTTTGCTTCTTTCAGCGCAGCACGAATGCATCCTGCACACTGGAAACCGGCATTGGTTGATCAGCATGCGGCCGGTGAATTCCTCCTCTTCCGCATGCAGGGAAAATCCATACTTTGTTCCGGTGCGTCTTCCAAAAATTGCGCAACACTTGAAGCGTCATTGTTGGAAGCGGAACGCACCGATCCCTTCCGCCTTTACCGTTCCGCACTGTAATCATCATCCGACTGCCGTCGATGTCGGCCACTTTCAGCCGAGTCCCTTCCTGCAATCGTAGTCCGCACGAGTAGATCGTTTGCAAACACACCCGGTAGATTTGCAGTCTCACCTGGCTGAGAGCTACCCACACTTCGGTTCGGCTCATGATGATTGGTATTTTTTTGTCATGGCGTGCCCGAACAAAACGAATCTCGGGCCATCTTTTCTTAATCGTCTGATCGTAAAAAAATTTGATCCCGCAGATCGCGATCGTGCTTGTTACGCGAGACCACTTCTGAACATTCATCCGATACAGAAAATACTCTCGTAATTCCTCATCGCTGATCTGATCGGGTTCTTTCCCGCAATGCTCTGCAAATTTCCGGATCGCACGAACATATGATTCTTGCGTCCGCTCTGAGAGACCTTGCAATTGCATATCTCCAAGCATCTGTAATTGCATTTGCTCCAGAGCATCTACTTGTGGTACTCCTTCTATTGTTGGGTTGGCTATTTGTTGTTGAAGCTGTTTTAATCGCTGTAGTTCATTCATGACGGACCTCCTTACGCATACTGTAGTAGCAAGGAGGTCCTTTTTAAAATGCAGTCAAATGCTCTGCTCAGCTCATTACCGGCGCGTCCGCGCGCCTAAGTTCAACAAGCACATGCACGGGAGCCGCGCGAGCAAATTTCACATGGTTCTTTCGGTTCCTTGTGGCCCGGTGATGTGAATCCTCCGGCATCGGAGGGAGAAAAATGAAGACAAAATCTCAAGATTCCGACGCAATATTAGCGCGAGCAGTTAGATTCACAAGGAGAGGAAATATGGTCTTTCCGTTCCTTCCTCTTTGGATTGGTTTTCCCTTGGGCTTCGGCGTATTTTACGCCGGACATTGGCATTGGGGTATAGCGGCGGGCATCGTGATCGTCTCCCTGCTCGGCGCGGTCCATTTGTTTCGAGAGGCTTTGGAACAACGACGCGTTCTTGATGTTGCATTCGGACAGGGCAATGGTGAGGTCGTCTGGGTGTTTGCTATAAATTGGATATATGAGTATTCTCCTCCCGACGCTGGAACAGTGAAACTTGGACTTTCAGACGGTTCAATTTGTACGGTTCGGCTTCCCCACGGTGTTCTTGTAAAGGATGTCGAGAAAGCCCTCGTCGATCTCTTCCCACGCGCCGTTTTTGGCTTCCGCGAGGACTTCCCAACCGCTTTCTCAGCCAACCCGCTCGCCTTTCGTGACATATTCATTCGGGAACGCAAAGAGACTAGCCTGTCTGAAAGAAAAGAGCCACGGGCACCTCAAGCTGACACATTCTGGGCCGTCGAAAAGAGTTCGCAAAAAGGTATGGTTGCATGTTCGTCATGTGGAAGGCGGCTCTCGGAAAACGAACTGAAAAAAGATGAAGCAACAAAACGGCTCGAGGCCGCAATGGGCGGTCCTGAGCCGGGAGCTGAATACACGCCAAATCTGCTCAGCCGGTTAGCTATGAAGTGTGTGGGTTGCGGCGCTTGGATATGCTGCGATTGCGCCGAGAAGGCGGCGTTGCGAGCTGGCGTTGGAATGCTGAAACACGCCAACTGCGGAGGCATGTTCAAGAATCCAGAATAAAGCCAGACGGCATTCGTCTAGTTCAAACTAAAGCTCGACCTTTCGGGACAGAAAAACAGTGGGGTTCGCACAGAATTAACAAGTAACTTCCAGCTCAGGCCATGATTATTCGATGTGTAAATACCTTTGGATGAATAAGCATATAACGACCCCTTGGACAGAATTCCAAGATCGTAAATAGTTGCACCTTGCGCTCCCACTCTGATCCATGTCAATTTTTTTTCACGTAAAACATCCACGAGGTAAGGATTGTGACAACGACAACCACAATCGTGGCGAAAATGATGAATGCTCTTGTATTAGCTTTGACCAATTCCGTTTGAGAAACTCTTGGCATGACCGTGATTTGATGCAGTCTGGAAATATCATTCGATTCAATTGCAATGCAATAATATTCCCAGTTTGGTCCAACATCGCCATCGCTCAAAAGGCTTTCAAACAATAGTGAAGGATTCACGAGATTCAGAAGAGTCCTGTGAGCTGCAAAACCATAAGGCTCCGCCACCCAATTCTTCTATATCGAATAAGATACCGAGTTTCGCTATCGGGTGTTTTCAGAACACTTTACTACTAATTCCGGTTTGGGCGCATGGCTTTTTTCACGACCCGCGAAGCAGTATGATAGTTTCACCCTTTGTCTATTGCTGGATGCCACATCTATGTTTGAGCTAAGTAAGAATAAAGAACCTGCCGATAATTTGGAAAAACCGACAAAAAGGTTTCGTCGCCGCTGTCTTATCATCGCATTTGCAGCTTTAGCATGGTTTGGCGTTGGTATCCTCTTAGTCAATGCCGGTGTCGACGTCTCAAAAGCGACCGGTATCTTAGGGATACTGTTCTGGCTTTATCTGGTCACGTTTATGTGCTCGCCGCTTGTCGCCCTTGTGGCTTTTCTGTTCGCTGCTTACTCACGAAGGTGGATAGAGACACAGGCAGAAACGAGGCGAATACGTGAAGAACAGCGATCCCGGGAAACGTTTCGGACCGATTGGCAATTGGAATCGCACACCTCCAAGGTTCGCAATTCAATCAAGAATGTGATGCGAAGGTCAAGGGGAGAAAAGCTACATTGTCAAAAATGTGGAGTGGAACTCAAACGTCGCTCAGAACTTCAAGGACAGAAGATCGGCGGAGTGGTTCTGGGCTCAGAGATGCAAAACTTTCTCGATTCGATGCTGACTTGCGCGTACAGGTGCAGAAATTGTGGTTATTTGAAGTGCCAATCCTGTGTACGCGTCGGCGGCGGTTGTCCGTCATGTACGCAACTGATATTCGATGCTGTTGATTGAAGAGACTTTTCATGAAGTCGGGAGAGCATTATGGAAGTGAAAGATCTGCTTAAGAAAGCGAGCGCTGGTGAACTTCAATGTACTAAATGCGGAGCCACTAATGTATCCCTTAACAATGTGCGGGTTGGAATGAAAGATGGTGCACCCTTCATAGATCCAAGTGCTTACGGACTTTGCAAGAAATGCGACACGAGAATCTCTCTCGATCGGCTGTTTAAACAGACGGATTTACAACCCAAAAAGTGGTGGAAATTCTGGAAATAGTGTTTGTTTTGCAAGATTTTCTGTGACTGCGGAGAAACGGGAGGACTAATGGCAAATCTTTTCGGCTTTCTCAAGAAACGTCGTCAACGTGGTTCGATCCGTGAGAGAGTTCAGGCACTCGCTTCATTACTGCAACGAGGATCGAGTGCGAGCGATTATGAACAGGGTCTCCGTCTGATCACAGACATACAAAGTTTCGAAGCGCAGGGGTTTGGCAATTGGGAATATGGTTATTTAACCGAACGTCTTCGAGGTACGCCCCGAATCGAAACGCCGGAATGGCTTGTTTATTCGCTTGTTACGGAATCTGGTTTTGATAACACTGAGTTCATATCTGCGATCGCGAGACGTTATAAATCAAAACTCTGGTGGTGGTTAAAAATTTATGCGGATGATACACGTCAGGATCAGCAACTCCGCGAGTTTGCCGGGGATTATCTCCTGCCAAGCTGCTCTTTCTGCGGAGCATTGCGCGTTATGACAGCTACTTGCGAGCGCTGTGGAAGACCGGTAAACCAAAGTTAATGACATCTTTGAGAGTTGTAATGAACCGATGAATGAAAGGGATCAACAATCGAACAGTGGCGCGGGTCATGAACAATGCGATCGGTGCGCGATAGTTCATGGCTGGTTTTTATCAATGTCCTTGGATCGTCCGGAAGAGGTAGGTGGGTGGTGCATATCGTGTCAGACAACCTTTTGCAGCGCTCATGCGGATGTATTCAAAAAGTGCATCATATGCGGAACGGAACTGTTTCAACCGCGCGCCGAAAGATTGGAGCGGGAGTGGGTTAAAATACCAGGATTCCTATCCTATAAACCTTACAAATGGCCCGAACGTTGCGTGTGTTGTTTTTCTTCGGCCGAGGCAACGGCGACCGTCATTTCTGAGCTGGATAAACAGGCGCTGACAGCAGGCCATGCAAAAGTTGGAAAGTCCGGAAATGTGGAAGTGAATTATGATTCGTACACAAAAAAGGCTTCGGTAACGATCCATGTGCCGTACTGCGAGGATTGCAAGAGACACGATCGATTACGGAATATCGGTTTTCCTATGATGGGATGCCCCCTCAGCCTTGTCGCGTTATTCCTAATTACAGGTTTCATCCTGTCTCTTTTTGGTTTGGTTTCGCTATTTGAGCTGAAGTTTGCGAATCTGCCTCTTGCTTTTCAAATTATAGGCTTCATCATTCTCCCGGTCTCGTTTGTGATTGGTTATTTTCTAAAACGGCTTGGAGACAAGAAAAGAAAGGAAAGTTGTCAGAAAGCCGCTGTCGGACTGATCAGGAGTTTCCCAATTGAGTTGAATGTCGATAAAATGGGCGTCGGTTCGCTTGAGTTTGCGCAGCCGAGGTATGCAGAAGCGTTCACTCAAGCCAATTCACAGCGCCCTGGAATTGATCTGAAATGATAAATCCTGACAGGAGGAGCAATGACTCGAAACAGTTTTCTCTCGACTCTTTTTGCGACATCAATCGCCTTTATGAACTGCGCGTTGAGCGTGGCGCAAACTACTTTTGTCAAAGGTACTTACTCGATCATTGAGGCGAAAAAATCAGATAAATCGCACGAATATCTCACGGTGGAGTCGGTGATGAATCAACTGAATTCTGATTTAAAAAAACTATTGCCCGATCCCGCCAACGCCCAACTTATTTTGCTTGATGTAACTTTCAAAACCGACGGGGATCCGTCCAAGGGGAATGAACTCAACCCAACCGATATGGAAGTTCAATGGGCGGTGAAAGACGTGGAGGGCAAGGCGCCTGTCATTGGTGTTCACCTTTCGAAAGACTTCATTATCACGGGCTCAGGAAGCGGGTTTTTTACATCTATGAGACCCGACACTTACGAAGTATTCTGTATCGTCCCAAACGGTGTGAAACAAATCAATCTGGCGCAGCGTGTTCCGGATGGGGCCTACAAGGTTGTAAAATCCGATATCGCGCTTGAAAGCACCAAAAAGCCATAGTCGCAACCATCTGATCGAGCGCCAACACACACACATCTGTCCTATAAAGGATTCTCAAACTCCATCGATGTTCAACCTAGAATCGTTCACCTATATGATCGTTTGCCCTCGGTCAAGACAGATCTCAGCTCTTTTCGAAAAAACCTTCATTTTTTCAGAATCAGCGAATCATTGCGTTATGAAGTCGGGACTCTTTGACTGCTTCTGATACGGCGCTCTGCTGTTTTTTCGTTTCGCTTCGGAGATCCAAATTTTCCACCAGGGCTGCGATAGTAACAAGATTGCTTTCTGAAATCATTTGGCGAAAGTTCATTCATAAGTCTCGATTCCTCTGGCGATTTTCTCGGCTTCCGTTTCATCAGAAAAACCGGAAATGATCAGATGGCCGCCTGTTATTTGAGTTTGAATTAATGCTGTCGTCCACAGCTGACCATTCAACAGGATTCCAATCTGTTTTCCTGCTCTTTGTTGTGTAAATTCTCCAAAATATTTGGCGCCATCGTTGGTTAGTTCCACATCAATGAAAACTCCGTTTGGATCTCGGCGCATTGTAGCTTTTCGGACATGCCGATTGTTTAATTCTACATTGCTATCAATGTAATAAGTTTCACTCGATAGCCGGGCAATCTCTGGTTCCGTGCCTGGTACGGGAGAAGTTTCAACACTCCTGATTTCGAATCGGACTGCTTCTCTTGCATTCTTCTTAGGAGCTGTAAAAATTGTGACGGGAATGCTGATTAACAATACGGCGAACATCAGGAGCGGAAATGCAAGAAGTACTGTAAGGATCCATTCGGTACGCCTCCATACCCGCCACTCTTTGAAATTGATTTGAATGGGGAAGCGTGTCTTTGGAATTACTTGGCCGCAGGATGGGCAGGGTTGGCCGATCAGTTCCGCTTCCGGACCGCGCAGAGGCGTTGAACAATGCGGACAGGGCCCTTCGACTTCAGGTAGGTCATACTTGCCTTCGTAGTAGACTTCCGCGTAAGAAAAGGAAGCGCCACAAATATTACAGGAAGTAAATCCGATCGCATCTGGTATTCCTTCCACGGACCGTTTTTTCAGATTAATGCAACAATTGGGACAACGATAAAATAAGGAACGCCCCTCAACTTTTTTCATGTGGATCAACCTGATTTTATCATCAGACGGAATCCACTTCTGTGTGGAGCGGCATATTACCGGCAGAGGTTGCCATTGTATAGTTGGAATTACTTAGGGGGCTATTTCTCGCCTCTTGTTTCACTCGAGTTGCCTTTTGATATGGCGTGACTTTCACTGGCTCAACAATTAAATCTGCTCCGTCTCGAACAGCACGTAATAATTGCCTTTGATTTGACCATTCATGGACTCAAAATCAAACACTCGTGTGCGCTCAGTGGCGTATTCATTCGCGAACTTACCAAAAGTCTCCTGGATCTGAGCGTTGATGTAAGCCACATCGCTTCGACGCGCGACACAAAAGGAGATGGGTAAATCCGGTCGAATCGAATGCCCCAGGTCGCGTTGCTGCTGCAGGATCTGATTCATCAAGATCCTTTTGTTTTCTTCTGCAATAGGGATGTCGCTTCTTATCAAGATAGATACAACCTTTTGCCGCCTTTTTATTCCATCCCGGATCAGCAGAATGCCAGGTAAAACAAAAAGAAAGACGATCCCCATCAATTGTTTGGTACGTCCAGATCCTTTATTGCCCTGAATAGCCGGTACCGATAGAACGAGTGCGACAATGATTAGTGCAATTCCGATTTTTATTTTTGGATGCATCTAACAATAAATGCAATGCATGGTTACTTCGGGGGGTTTTATTCAGTGACCAACTATGATCCACCGAAATTATTTTTCCCCCGGCGATCTTCCAATTCAGTGCTTGCAATTCGATTTACATTCGAAACATCAACACGCCGTTTGCCTGAGGTAAGAACAAGATCGTGGACCTTGTTATATTCCCAAACTGTTTGGTAGACATCATCAAGTCTCGCTGCTGCCTCAAGGGATTCGACTGTTGCGTCTCTTTGGTTGCGGTTCAGCAGTTCAGACAGAGCGAGTATTACGTCCTCAGCCAAATCCTCATTGTCTTTTGCTACCTGAATCAGTGGTGATATGCATCGAGCATCGCCCAATAAGCCAACTGTCATGAGAAAGCCTTCTTCCCATGAAGTCTCACCGTGTTCCGCGGCTGGTGTGATTCTTTCCAGCTTTACATTTAATCTTTGCGCCAGCTCAGGAGCCAGTGCGAGGATGACATCCGGATTACGAAGCCTTGGATTTATCTCAGAGCCGTGGCGCCAGTGTTCCAGCACATACGTGACAATCATTGATAAATCCTTCGCGGCCAGCAGCCCAAAAACTCGACTGCTGACGGTCTTGAGTAATTTTTCTACCACGTAAGAAACATATTTCTCGCGCTCGTATCTGGATTGTTCATCTCTGTGGATTTTCAGAAGGGTAACAACAGGATCTATGATTCTTTCTTCCAATGCGGCGATTGTTTTCCAGTCCTCTTTGATGAGCGCCAGGAGCGCATTGTGGAAGTCATCTTTGGGTTTCCAACCACGCGATTCTAATTCCGTAACCGCGGTGATTCGTATTTTGGAGGACGGATCGTACAGTAATTTCTCTAGTAGACTGGTGAAATCTGCTTTGGTCAGTCTTCCTAAAGCAGAAGCGTTAGGTTTTTGAAGAATGAGACGCGAGACCGATTCTGCTGCCTCTGCGGAAAGCGGCCAATTTTGATCAATCTGATCCAGCGAGGTTTCAATCACTGTACGGAAATTCGAAGGTAATTTTCGATCCAACGCTCTCGACATCAAGCTAATTGCATCTCTTGCCCTGATTCTGCCCAGCGCTATCGCTGCACTCAAAACGTCCGGCAAGTCACCAATAATGAAGAGGTTCTGAAATTCAAAAAGTAGATACGTTGTAAATTCCTTACATACATCGGATTCGCGCCACGTGGGATCTATTTTGTCCAACGCATTCTGCGCCGCGATGCCCTCAGAATTGCCCAGGATATGAAGGAGCCCCCCGACCATCGATCTCGCTTCCGGGGTGTTCTCCCAATCAGGAATTAGGATGGTGAGCGCAGAAAGAATCGGCTCGGCTTTTCCGTCCGGCGTCTGTTTGAAGGAGAACTGCGTTATCGAGGAAATCAGTTTGTCCGCCGTGGATCGTGCTTCCGGTGCCTGCGTCCACAGTGGATCGATGTTGTGAAGGTATTTTGTAAGCTTTCGTTGGTCTGCTGGTGAGTGCAATTCAGGCAATCGACAAATCAAACGGGGTAAAGCCGATCGCGCGGCCTTCAGTTCGGGCCATGCGGGACTGATAGCCTGCAGTGATTGCTCTGCCTGCTTACGCACTTCTAAAGAATAATCAGCCAGAAGAAGCGTAAGAGCGGATACGGCCTCCTGGTTCGCCGTCAAACCACATATCTTTGCGGCAAATATTTTATCATCGCTGTCATGTGACTTTTGAAGGACTTTGAGGATCGAACTTTTGAACTGTTGTAACCAAGAACCTGTCCAGTCATCAGATTCGCAAAAAAAGTCAACGGCAGCCTGACGCACCTCTTTTGCCTCGTCCTCCAGTGCCGCCTTGAGTAGTGGTTGAAACTTCCTGGGGGATTTTAGTCTGCCGAGCTCCGCTATCGCCTTCATTCGCCTTTTCCGATCTTTCGATTTAAGTTTCCTAACAACCCACCAAAGTATCATCCCGTAATCCTGACGTAAACTATGCCTGATTGTTTACAAACCTTGCAACCATTTTTTTACCTCTTCATCCGGCGGTTTACCCACATAAGGCAATATTCGCGTGCCCGACCAAACCCAGACCTTCTGTTCGCACGACGGCGGAGATGGACCCTGAAACTCGTGAGTGCCTATCACACGACTGCTCCTCGTTTCGTAGACAGTGACCTTGGAGTCCGTGCGAATGCGCTCTACCGTTCCCGAATAGCCAGTATAACGACATGAATCCATAACTACCTGGTGGTCCTGGCGGATTGCCACAGCGGAAACTTGATTGAGTTCTGCTTGTTCTGCATTCAACAGAGTCAACTTTGACGACGGACTTGTTGGATCCCCTTGAAACACAAGCAAAGCACCGCCGTGCCTATGAGGCTGGTCGCTTGGATTCGGTCTTTGTGACACGTTCGCAAAAAGCAGGCGAGCCAGGCTGTCTCCCTTCACGACCAGAAAAATTTCCTCCTCTATCTTGTCGACACTTTGAAGCTTGAGAGAAAATGGAATCTCGTCATACTCCGAACGATTTGAAAACGCGGTTCCAAGACCTCCCTTGCCTGGAATCCGGTAAGTCAAAACATCTTGCTGGATCTGAACACTCCCAACAGGGCTCGCAGCTCTAGTTGCGTGACAGACTCGGAACTGAAAACGAAGGATGTCGTCATCGAGAACAACACTCGCATTAGTCACATTATGCTGTTCGCCCGCTACACTAACTCTTACATCCGCGCTGACGGGTGAAACCAGTGGGATGCCGCCCGAGTGTGGAAACTCGATCTCCTGCGGAGGACGAGTTAACTTGTGTCGAATGTGTTGCACGTGGCGTCCGTCGGTTATGCGGATGTCGAGCACCCCATCGGTGGGAAGTTCAGATGATTTCCATTCGATGGCAGCAGCCGGAATCGGGCGCGCATCACGCTGCCTCTTTTGAACCTCGGCACGCTTTCCTGCCGCCTCTACTGTTGCCTTGTGCCTGGCGTACACGAGAAGTCTCAATGTCGGCATCGAACAATCGGCGCGCCGGCCTGGTTTCCACTGCTCCGCAATCTCTACTTCTCGCGCGCCGCAATTGATAAGCAAAAGCACCGTAAATAGAACCACGAACAAACTTCTCACGTCACGGTGGGTGATCACTCGAATCTCTGGTCGCATCAGATAATGATCTAATGATTGCCTAATGAGATGTGAAAATTGGCGCTTCTGTTGTTGTCAACTCTCTCGCCCTTTTTCTGATTGGATCTGAAATCTCATTTTATCATCAGAACCGATACGTGTTATCTGCCTGGACGTCTTGAGACCGTAGTTACCATCGTTATATAGTTAGGCAGGCGCGAGGGGTGTTATGTATTGCGATCTGTGTGGCATGAATTTTCCGGAAGAAAAACTGGACGCGGTTGCCGAGCAACGTTTACTCAAGAAGGTTCGGTTGGGCTTCGCAAGCAGTTTTCTGGATCTCAAAAAAGAAGGCCAAAGCTCTAAAGTGATTAATCAAGGTTCTACTGCCGTCTCCAAAGGCCAGAAATGGAACGCGGATTTTCAGGATTGGATGCTCTGCAAGCTGTGTCAGACAAATCTTGGAGATTGGGAACGCATCCACGCGGGAGGCACAACTTTCGTGGTTGCGGGTCTGATCATTTGCGTGTTTGATATATTTTTTGGCCTCAAACGTATTGATCAGCTATCGCGAAGTGATGCCATTGCAGTGTACATACTTCTTGGCCTTGGTGTTTTGATCGTTATTATGGGAATCATCATGCGTCGTTACAGACCCAGGTTTCGCACGATGCAAGATGAGCTGGAATCGCTCAGAAAAGTACAGGTAACGCCGGAGCTAATTGCATATGCCCAGCAAGAACTTCAAAAAGAAATACCCGATTTATTGAACCGTATCAAGGATACCGACCCATCGCGAAGAGCGAAGGCCGCCGCGATTCTGGGCACGGCGGGACTGGCCTCGCCAGAGGTGGTTAGGGCGTTGACCGAATCGCTCCAAGATTCCGATGGATCAGTCTTCGTGTATGCCGCGGTTTCGCTGGATTCACTACTCCCGAAATGGTACCAGAAAATCGATGGGCAAACGCTTGCAACAAAACTAGCAGCCGCCGTGGTTGACAACAAGATCTCGCTGGATCACAAGATACGAATCGCGGCCGCCAAAGTCGTTCAAAAACTAGATCCCATTCGCGGAGAGGCATTGTTGATGATTACGCAATTTGAGAAGGACATCGATTCAGGTCTGGCCGCTAATTTGGGTGTAACCGAAAAAGATCTGCAACAGGTCGATATGAAGGATAAATTGATAATGGCATTAACGCCAACTACGGCTGAGCAACGGAAACCAGGTGAAACTGTTTGGGTGGCTAAAAATCCGCGACTCGCAACCAGCAGACCGATAGCCGATCTGAAACGTATCTTCTTGTTCACAACCGGTGATGGAAAGACGATCCTGAATTCTTCAGTCATGGCTGGAATGCTGGAGGATTCCCTTGGAGCGCCGCTCGATGACATTCGGCGCCGTCTCGAAATAATCGTGTTTGCACATTCCGATGCGGCAGCAATGACCGCAGCGATGGGAGAATTACCGCAGGATGCATCGCAAGCCATCGCAGTGGTGGATCCTGAAGTAATTCCTAAGACCCAGGATGGATCCTATTTTGCTGCGCTCCGCGTTTTCCGTGAACCACAAACGAACGAACACTGCGTTTTCGTGCTGATATATCAAAGTCACTAAACATTTGTCGACCCTTTGCCTTCGGTTTTCGGGAGCCAATTCCGATAATCACTGTGATCGCATTCGATCTCCGAAAGCTGATGGTCCGGCAGTCAAGGATAAGTATTTTCTTTTTTGGGTCCCGTGCGATCATTGAAATCTGGAGACTGGAGATTGCTCCGGAGGAAATTCCCAACCATTGCCGCACTTCAATTTGGCCTTAGGTATTCGATGGACTCAGTTTTTAGCTCTTCTTGGTATCCAATCTCGTTAGGTTTGTTCCTTCAGAAACTCTGTCCTCGCTAAACGATTCTGTTTGCATGCAAAATCCGTTTGCATTTTTGCGTCAGTTTTGCGCGATTTTGCGCAGTTTTGCAGACTTTTTCCCGACCATGTCGACGAGAAGCTTACAACTTTTAAGCAGAGGGTCGCTGGTTCGAGTCCAGCACGGCTCACTTATTCTTCTCGGCAAATATCCAAAACACAGCCTAATTTTCGTTTGCATTTTGTTAGT
>JAKEFK010000364.1 GCA_022616075.1 bacterium | reverse complement strand
TTGGTGCGCCGTCTACTGATGAATTCAATCGCGAGGATTCCGATTTCGTTATGGGCCTTCAGGTTCTGCTCAAGAGGGTCTCCTGGGACCGGTAATGCATCTATCAGAAGTGTTCGTTCATCAATCGCACGAACGAACCCTTCGGGTCCGGTAAGTAAAGAGGCCCACGAGCGGTCTTTCGAGTCTAAGGTGGCGGCAACAATCAATCGCTGAACGGATAAGAACTGCTGTGCAATTTGTGGAATTGTCGAACGCATGACTCCAGACACGCGGTCAGCCATGTCCTGGACGCCTGCCCGCCTCTGTACTTCCAGTTCTCCTGAATGATATTTCAAATCAGAAAAATCCACACGAAGGTGCAACCGGTTTAGCAGCAGGATGAGAATCTGCGCCAGTGGGACTAAAGATTTCCAGACGGATTCCGTCTGGATCCTGAAAGAAAACTCCTCCAGACTTCGATCCTTCCAGATGAGCCACAATCCCATCATATAAAAACCGAACTTTCATTTCCCGTAGTTTCCGTTCAACTGCTTTGACTTCTTCGATGCTGTCCACTTGAAAAGGAAAGATGATGAAGGCCGGGTTTCTCTTTTTCAAAATGCTCCGGACTCTGACGCTGTTGCCATAAAGTCAGAACCGTACGAGGGCCAAGGCCCAGAAATGCAAATCGCCGTCCCTCCTCACTAGATTTGCGTAGAATTTCAAATCCGAATACATCCCGGTAAATCTCTTTGGACCGCTCGAGGTCTGTAACATTCAAACCGATATGTCCTGACTGAAAAGCCATGAACTCCTACTCTGTCGAAATTTTATGATATGGATCACATTAATCAAATGATTTATTTTTACGTGATCAATGAAAATCATTCATGCATTCAGGGATCAGGAATGGATTGCAAGCTTCTCACCTTAACGAGCTGTTCGGCGGCATCTCTTAGTATGGAATTACTAAAGGGATATCTGTCCGGAAATCTAACGTCTGACCCGTAGACCGGTTATGTATAGTTACCCTGGCGGTCTTCGCTGCGATTTGGAACGTTTGCGACACTGTGCGAATCAGCAGCCAGCATCATGGGTATGCTTTTCGAAATGCGTTCTTTCGTCTGATCTTGTCGCCGTCGAATTCGAACAAATCGCAACCACGAATTTCCACCTTACGTCCATCGGGCCGGGTGATTATATACGACCATTCCGCGACAGCGCGACTTCCTAAAACCCACACCGGTCCGGCTTTCGGCTCTCCCCCTGACTCATAAGCGAGTACCTCAGCGAAGCCCTTCCTTACTGCTTCTCTTCCCACATAGGTTGTCCCAGGATCAGGGCCAACGGAGGCCTTATAGACACAATCATCGGTCATGAACTCCATCAACGCGTCAATATCAGCTCTTCCCCATGCCTCACCAAACTGTTTCAGGCGCTCCGGCGACATTGCTCGTACTCGTGTTTTCCGCGCCTTGCGCTTTAGTCCTTTCATAATGTAACCTCCAATGGCCATGACTTCGCGGGATACCGATAATGCGCCTCCCATAAAAGGAAACAGTTTCCGACTGCCTTATTCTAATCGGCAGTCCTGGACAGGACCAATTAATTCTCTTCATTACTTCGATGAACTTCGTGCTGTTCAATTCGAAGATCGCGCTCTTCAATAAACATTCTAAATTAGAAGTATTTATTATTAACATGACGATAGTTCATTTGCGCTGTCGAGGTTGTCACTTTAATAACTTGAACCGCGTGCTGGCAACCTAAAACATGAAGCCGAAGCAAAGTGTATCGCCGTGGATTTGGAGGCCGATTTTTATCGCCGCTGGATTGTTTACATTAGCCTTATTCGTGTCAGCCATTTTCGATCCACGAATCCGGGTTTTGCATGCGCTGCATGGTTGCGCGAGCACATCCATTAGTCCTTTACAAATTCCGCAAGCTTACGCAAACGCAAAGTTGGATCGTTGGCCACCTGTTGTCGCAACCATCCAAGATGTCCAGCTCCATAGATTACAAGCACCCGCTCTTTGGGAGAATCTATGATTCGAGTGATGTTGCTATAGATCCGGATATTTCGGCGGAACCAATCCGAGACCAGATCGGCTCCCGCCCAATCGCCGGGCTCGCCGAAATGCACCTGGCGAAAGTAGAAGCCAACATCCTCAGCCACCTTATGCTCCTCGTTCATGTAGAGAAGCGTTTCTAATATGGTGTGCGTTTGCAAAAACGCATTCTGTTCCTTCACCATCGTTTCGATTTCGCTCATCAGATTTTCCAGTTCTTTCGAACGGCCGCTGGCTTTGGCATGATTAACGAGACGTTGGAACGGAAACTCACTATCCACATCTACGGCATACACCTTTTTATGTCCAAGTTCCTTTGCGAAGCGATATCCGATTTGATCCACTTCGTTACGCGACAAGGTATATTTCCCTGCAAGGTAATCAGAATACTCCTGGGTTACCCTGTCCCTGTACACATCGGCTTCTACCGCGATCTTCGTTGGTAAGAATCTTTTCAAGACTTGTAGAAGCTCCGCCATTTCCCTCTGCCGTTTGGGTGCAAAGACATCATCAGCCTGTGAATTGAAAATATCCCGGCCAGGGTTAGCCATGTGATAAACACCCAGGACCAGGACCTCGGCCCTTTCGTCGGGTGCTTTGGCTGTAGGCGACTCATCAACCGCAGACGCATGGATTCCATTCAGTGCTATCAAGACCAGGATCCCGAGAATCATCATCGCTCGATTCACCATACTTTATTTTTCTCTTCTTTTTTACCCCGCCAATCACGGCGGAAATTTCGTACTCAACACAGACTCGAATTAGCATCAGATGGTTGCGTAGTCCTGCAGAAACCACGACAGACATGTCCGCTGAAGCTTACCGGCCTTGAGACTTTCTCATCGGAATATTGAAAACAGCTAATTGGACAAATTGTGACAAATAGGACTAATCTGTTTCCTCATGAAGCTGTCTCCTTTCAAATTGGAGCACTATTTTGCCAAATACGAGTTTACAGCTCCCTATTTTCTTTGCGGTTCCGACTGCGAGACCTTGTCGATCTCCGACCTTATGAAAATGGACCCGGAGGCGGGAAAAGATTTTGGAAACGTCCGGCTCGGTTATACAGAAACCCTGGGGAATCCGATCCTCAGGAAAGAGATCGCACAACTCTATACCTCAATAACTCCGGATCAGATTCTCGTTCACGCTGGAGCGGAAGAAGCGATATTCAACTTCATGAATTCGACTGTAGGTCCCGGCGATCATATGATCATCCACTGGCCCTGTTACCAGTCACTATTTGAAGTGGCTCGAAGCATTGGGTGCAATGTAACCAAATGGGAGTCGCGCCATGAGCAGGAATGGGAGCTTGACCTGAGTTTTTTGAAAAAAAATCTTCAGCCAGGGACCAAAGTGGTGGCCGTGAACTGCCCTCATAACCCTACTGGCTACTTAATGTCGCGCGAGAATTTTCTGGAGCTGGATCGGCTATCGCAGCAGCATGGGTTCATTCTTTTTTCCGATGAGGTGTACCGCTATCTCGAATACGACGAGAAGGACAGACTGCCGGCAGCTTGTGATCTCAACGAAAACGCCGTATCGCTCTGTGTCATGTCAAAATCTTTTGGTCTTGCTGGGCTCCGTATCGGCTGGATCGCAACTCGCAATAGACGTGTTTACGAATCCATGAACTCTTTCAAACACTATACGACAATCTGCAATAGCGCGCCGAGCGAGTTTCTCGCTGCAGTGGCTTTGCGCAACAAGAATCGAATACTCAGCCGAAATCGGGAGATTATCGCTTACAATCTTGAAATTTTGAGCCTCTTCTTTGAAACGCACTCGCGTCTGTTCTCATGGCATAAACCGAAAGCAGGTCCAATTGCATTTCCATTGATTCTCGATACGGATACAGACCAATTTTGCTTTGACCTGGTGAATCAAGCTGGGGTGCTGCTGTTACCAGGTAGCATCTATGACATTCCGGGAGGGCATTTTAGGATCGGCTTTGGTCGAAAAAACATGCCGGAGGCGATCGAGCGCCTTCAGGAGTACCTTCGACTCCGAAACATTCCAGCACGATTTTCGCGAGAATCCCCGAAGTTCTATTAATCCGCTTGCTAGTAATCATTTGGCTCAACAAGAGCGCAGCCTCGCATGCCAATTTATGCTGGAAAAACAACATGGCCGGTTTCAAAAGGTTCTTCTTTTAATCGAGGTCATTCTCTTCGGGCCCAGAACGTTTAACGCGGGTTTTAAAAGGTTCTTCTTTCATTGGGGTCTTGCGCTTCGAGTCCACAACCGAACTGAGCCAGATGATGACACAAACCAATCCTCCGACGATGATCGCCATCAATGTGAGAGCATAATCTTGCATCGAAGAATTCTCCGCAGGTCACGGTCTTTTTAGGGAGTCAGAAACGAAAAGTCCAGGCACGGAACTCTCAACCACATCGCCGATAATGGCGGCATCACGAACTCCTCTTTCACACAGCAAAGAGACCAGATCATCGGCCTTTTCTGCTGCGACAGAAATGGCGAGTGGGCCTGAGGTTTGTGGATCGTAAAGAATCATTTCTCTTTCCCGCGGCAATTCTTTTTCCAGAGAAACGCATCCAGCGGCAGACTGTTTATTAAATAAAGTGACTCCTGTTCTTAAGCCCCTGCCGAACAGCTCAATGCTCACGGGGTAAACCGGCACCGCGCTAAGATTCAACTGTATGCCGACTTTGCTACCCACGGCCATTTCGCAAACATGACCGGCGAGTCCGAATCCGGAAACATCCGTACACGCGTGAACGCCAATTTCGAGCATTGCTTCGCACGCCACCTTATTCAAAGTGGCCATGCTCGCCATCGCTTCCTCTGCCTGCTCCCAGGGAATCAGATCGTTTTTTACACCTGTTATGATCACGCCAGTGCCCATTTTCTTCGTCAGAACAATTTTATCTCCCGGCCTGGCTGTGCTGTTTCGCAGAATTTTTTCTGGATGAATCAGTCCGGTAACCGACAAACCATATTTCAGCTCTTGATCCTTTACGGTATGTCCGCCTACGAGTGTCGCTCCCGCCTCCAGAATCTTAGAATGCCCGCCTTTCAAAATCTCTGCGAGTATGGCGTCATCCACACCTTCTTGCGGGAAACAACAGATATTCAAGGCATTGACCGGACGACCGCCCATTGCAAAAACATCGCTTAACGAGTTGGCTGCAGCAATTTGCCCAAACAGGAATGGATCGTCACAAGTAGGTGTAACGAAATCGACTGTTTGTACAAGCGCTAGCTCGTCAGTCAATTTGAACACACCTGCGTCGTCTGAAGTCTCAAATCCAACGAGCAAATCAGGATTTTGACTTCGCGCGCCCAAGTGTTTCAGTATTTCGGCCAGGTCCAACGGACTGAGCTTACCTGCTCAACCGCCCGATTTCGCAAGCCTCGTCAGCCTGAACTTTTCCTGTTCCATCCGACACTCCAAAATTTCTTGATAGATCTGATTGGACGTAAGAAATCACTTTAATACTTGTTATACGGTCATTTTAGAGATCCATTGATAATGTCACAAATTGATTGTTTGCATAGCAACCATTAGGAGCAGTCATGGAACGCATTTCGCGTTCTTGCGCCCAACGAAATAAATGTTAATTGATTTATCCTGACTAGCGCAGAGTTGGAAGCTGTTTCTCCCGCTTCCTAACAGTAATTGCAGATCATTTCAGCGATCTATCGCACGAACGGCCGTTTGAACAAGCGTTACCTGTTCTCCCCAAATAGATCCGCTGAGTTTCCCAGCTTTCCAGGAGACGAACTCAGTCGTAGTAACCTTTGCGGTGGCGCAGTTTCAACCCTGAACGGGCCGTTTTGACCTGAATCTTGTGATACCCTTCTTTGGAATGCTCCTGCGGTTTGTAGCAAAGCATGTATTGGTGGTTGAGATCCTGCAGAATTGCATCGTATCCCCTTTTGAAGTTCAGCGAGTTTTCAAAATGGGTGCCTCCGCTATCCTCGGCCATTAGAACCAAAAAATCTTGATAATCTTTCAAAAAATGCAGATCGCTCATCTTGAACTGGCGATCCGATTCTCGAACCGTTTCGAGCAGATCGTTCAGCGGCCCTCGTGAATTAATTGTATAGAACGTGATGTTGTTAGCATTCAATTTACCAACCAGCTTTTCAAAATCTTGATTTAAACTGGAATCGTACCGAATTCGGCATTCCGGAAACGCAGCAAAGAATTCGAGTTCATCAGCGAACATCGCCCGAATCAAGTCAGAGTTTTGTATCACATCGTAATACTGCTTTCCAGGAGTCGATGAAATGCCGCCTGAAAGAAAAAGGACGACCGTATGAGCGCTCTCTTCCTGCCGCCGGACGTATTTGTCGAACTGCCGTAGGGAGTTTAGCCACATTCGCGATTCAGCTCTTTCCAGTTGAGCAAATTCTTCCGCAAGTGCGCAAGCTTCGTTCACTACTCGCTCTTGCTGCTCCCTGCGCCCTCCTGCTGTTCGCAATACACTTGCTACCTGCCTGCGACGGTTCAGTAAATCGATGTCGCGCCTGTTGTTCGCCTTAATTTTTTCGAATGCAGTTTGCCAGACATCCGCGTTCTTTGTACCCTCCACGTTGATTTCGACGATCCCATTAAACAGACTCAGTAGACTGACTTCCCAGCTTCTCGATAATTCCGACAGGAACTCCGTCGTCTTTTGTTTAAGATGTAAGAATTCGCTTTGCGATGTGTTGCTCAAGTCCATAAGCAATACAACTCTCTTTTGTGGAGGATCACTCAGCGTTTTCGCGTTCGGTGCAATTTCCAAAGGCGTAGTTTGAGCAATTTCCTGAGGGTCGATGCGTATTTCTTCGAAACAAGTAAGATTCATTCGCCGGCCGTCTTCATACAGCTCAAAGTCCTTTTCTGTGAGCCCGGCTACCGGCTTGCCGGATTTTTCGGTGGCCTTCACCCATACAGTAACTCTCGTAACAGTTACTTCTTCCTGTGACTTCACGGAAGTAAAGAAACTGCAAGCAACCAACAAGGAGCCGCCAACTTTGAGAAACGCGATTCGCGTGCATTTTGACACTTCTGCTCCGGTTATTTATTGAAACCGACAAATGCATCCCGGTAGAACCTTTTGGACCCTTTGAAGTCAATAAGATTCAGACCAGTATGTCCCTGTTGAAAAGCGATCACACCTCTGTTGCCGAAATTTCATAATACGTATCGCTGGGCTCGATAATCAAATGATTTGTTTTCAGTAGATTGATGATCACAGTTCATGAAAATAACATGGAGAATTCCGAACCCTGATCGAACTGCTGAATACCTGCGAAAAAGGAGGCTTCACCTCGTCGGGGACTATTATGTGCAGCGCTTATGTGGCGTCTTAAACTCAACGAACAAAATGGCCTCGGCGATGTTCATTGCAACACAGTGGAGGACAGACCGTAACCTGGACTGCCTGAAACAACCTCCCTTATTGACGTTGCTCTGCCATAAACCAATCTCATCACTTCAATGAGATTCTTTCATTTGACCGATCCCCTTTCTAAAATCTAGCATCTTGAAATGAATCCTTTCAGCAATTCGAAACTGATGAGAAACGCTACGATGGCGTTTCTCTTTTCGTCATTCGCGCTGGCTGCACAAGATTACAAGGTTACAGTCAGTCAGGTTACAATCTGGGTTAAAGCCATTGATAACTCCGGCATTCCTGTTAGGGGATTAACCCAGGCAGACTTTGAAGTCTTCGAAGATAGAACAAAACAAATGTTGACCTGCTTTGAAGAAATCAAGACCGCGCCGCCAGATACTGCAACAGAAAAGACATCTTCTGGATCTATCTCCGGGAAAAAATTCGTGTTGTTTCTGGATCTTTACAACATGGCGCCGCAGGAGTATTCCCTGATAAAGCCGAAGGCAAAAGAGTTTTTAAAACAACTTTCAGACAGGAATAATGAAGTAATGCTGGCCGCAATGGTTCCTTCGGCAAAACTGGGCGTCGTGGCTCCCTTTACGAAAGATATCCAGCGTGTGATCGGCTTGCTTGAGATGGCAAAGGGCAATCCAAATCGCGATGCGTCATTAAGAGGGAATGAAGCACAGATTATTTCAATTCTGCAGGATCTCCGTCCGGAGGGAGAGAATACCGTAGATTCTCTGGATGATTTAACCGCCCACAATCCCGACCGGGATGTTAACACGAAGATATTAAGAAACGCTTATCAGCTTGCTATGAGTTATTCCAAAGAGGAAAACTCCGTTTCCACACTGTCCTTAAAAGCACTCGAGAGTTTTGGTTCTTATCTCAACAAACTCAATCAGCAGGACCACGCCATAATCCTGTATTTATCCGGAGGCTTCAACGCGGATCCTGGTAGACGCTACTATGAATTGATAGAGAATGTTGCGCAGGCAAAAGGTTTGAGCCCGGAATCCTTTGCCTACACTATCCGGGTCTCATCCCGCAAAAGGGAGAATGTGTTTGACCTGCAACGAATGGTGCGGGAAACGGTTGGCAGGCTAAACCGGCTGAATGTAACCATCTACTCCATTAGTACAAGAGGGCTCGGTTTGATGAGCAGCAACACAGCTCAAGATTCCTCCTACAATATTGATGAAACAAAAATCCTACCCGATTTTGTTGATTCGTTGCGCCGGATTGCTGATGAAACGGGAGGCCTTAGTTTTCAAAACTCCCAGAATTTTAAGGTTGGCTTTGATCGTGTTTTAAATGATTTAGAGCATCAATATGTGCTTTGTTATTCGCCACCAGTTCATTCAGAAAAAGGCAAGTACCATGAAATAAAAGTCACGACAAAACGGCCAAATGTTAATCTTCGTCACCGCACAGGATATATGGAATAGAACTGGAAATCTGGACTCTTCGCACCCTGCGCGGAACCCTTGCCGAAACCCCGATGATAAGGCCACTTAAAACTCTCCTCTATATTCCCGGTGGCCGTTTGGTTTGATCGCGATTGTGCTGATTATCTGGTCGGTGATGTACCCGGTGGAGTTTCTCCGCCAGGATCATAGCTTGACGGGATGCCGATGTTTATGGCTGTCAGAAGTTCCCCGCGCGGAAGTTTCTGGCCAGTAAAAGCCTTTCTACTTCCAGCAGCCCAACGATCGTTAATCAGCAGGGAGCCGAGGTGTTGGAAAGCGTTTTCCTGCAATGATGTCTTGGGGGAAGATCTGAATACATTTCTGGCGGCAAGTGGAACCCAGGCATTCATCGTAATCCGCGACGATGTAATTCTGTATGAGTGTTACTTGAATGGCGCACAGCGAAATTCCGTCGTAACCTCGTTTTCTGTAGCCAAGACATTTGTCTCAGGGGCTTAGGTGCCACCGCGCGATGACACACTACTTCCTTGATCTGCGCGCATTGGCGCTGGAACGTACTGCGTATACAAGAGGAACCCGGCAAGACGTGGCTGTATAACAACTATAATCCGCTGCTGCTCGGCGCTCTATCTCCATGGGAGAAAACTGGGAGGGCGAGCAGATCGTGCCTGAAAGATTGCCATTACATCGGATCTGGGGAGTGTAACCAAGAAAAGCTAAGTTGCTGATATGGCGAGGACGAGAGGCAGTGGTCTCTGTGAAAGCATTTTCTTGAATCTTACAAAGTGCTTATCGCCATTTTGCGACAGAAGGAAGTCTTTTTCCACGAAACGCGCCGGTCCGTTTCGTTTCCCGTTAGTGAAAAGCAGTTCTAAAAAACTCGTCGATGATCTGATCGAGATCATGTGATCAAAGTGCCGGGGCGTTTCTGGCGCGGAGGTAGTACAGTGCGCCGACTACACCAATCAAGAAGGCCGTGTAAAATGGAATCGTGGGGTCAAGTGTCCAAAGCCATCCTCCCAGTAGAGACGCGGGAAAAACGATCAGTCCGCGAATTAAATAGTACAGACCTACCGTTCTTCCACGCAGGTGAGCCGCAGCCAGATCCACAATCACCGCTTTTCGCGCCGGTTCTCCCACTTCACGAAGTCCTCCAATCACAAAAGCGAGAATTAACCAGAAGAAGGAGTTCGATAAGACTACGGACAGCGGAAAGAGCGCAAAGAATACAAAGGTTAGAAAAACAAGCGGCTTGCGTTCGAACCGGTCCGCAACTCGGCTCAGGGGAAGATAAAACAGGATCGACGCAATCATTTGAATGCTGGTCAACCATCCAAACTGAAACGCATCGAGTTTCAGGATATTCATCACATAAAGCACAATGAAAACTTTTGGGATTCCTTCCGCCCATCTTGCGAGGATGTCCGAAACCAAAAGCTGCTTCAGTCTGGGATGAAGCTGACGCCATACATCCACAATCCGAATCCCTTCCGTCCGTTCCCGTAACGGTTCATTGTAAAAACTTCTAATAATGTAGAGTGCCAGGAGAGCAAGTGAGATCGCAACCATCAGTCCGCTTTTCATGCCCTCCGATAAACCATTACGGGCGATCCACCATCCGCCGATTGCCGGAGCGATGATGATGGGAATCCGCTTGATGATGGATTGCACGCCGAAGCCCGTTGCGCGGCTTGTTTCCGGAAGATGGTCTCCAATGATCGCAAACAGGGCGGGCAGAGTGAGACTGCTCCAGGCCATAACAAGAAATGTGCCGATGAGGACCCAGAGCCAGGATCCGGCCAGCAGATAAACCAAGTAGCCCGTCATCGAAAGGAAGGTGAACAGCAGCAGTGAATTTTTCCGTCCTATCCTGTCCGCCAGCCAGCCGCCTGGATACTGATAAACGGCATCCAGTAAATCTTTCAACGTTCCATAAATTGCGATGATCCATGCCGTGGCGCCAAGCAATTCCAGATATTTTGGAACGAAGCGGCTCCAGAGCTCTTCAGCCATTCCAAGAACAAGCACAGAGGCGAGCATCACCAGGATGTTTCGTTTCGATTCAACCCAGGTTAGGAATGGCATAAAGATCATTTCATTTTAAAGTGGCGGGCAGGTTAGTCTCCTTAGAAAATCTGAACTAAAGTAAAGAACCGGTGCCGTTTCCCAACATCACTTTGCGAACCAGGGGGACAGGAGGGCCGCCATACGAGAGGAACCTGTCGTGGAACTCGGGCCAGGCCTTCCTTCCGCCGCGCGAAGCACACCAGTCATCACGAAGTTTTCTGATCATTAGCTTTCCCAAAGTGTAGTTCAGATATGCCGGATCAAACGTTCCACGATTCGCCTGCTGCCTTGAGTTGCCCGTGTCTTTGAATGCCTTTTCGCGGAAAATTTTAGCCGACTCATCAACGCTCATGCTTTTCGCATGTAAACCGATTGCAGAAACGTAGCGGACGTTTCGCATCAGTGCATTGATGAGTTGTCCGATCCGCACTTCCGGATTCCCTCCTCCAAGCCCCGCTTCCAACATCATTTCTTCGGTGTAATGCGCCCATCCTTCCGAAAAGGCGTACCCTACAAAGATTTGTCCAAGCCTGGATTTCGAACGGTTAGCGTGAAGAAACTGCAAGAAATGTCCGGGCCATACCTCATGAACCGAAGTTGCGAGTAATTCATTCTCTGAAGGGATGTATGCAGCCTGTTCCTGCTCCGACCAGGCAGGATCCGGAGGAGCAATGTAGTAGATTGAAGGGAGTCCTTTTTCATAGGGTCCCGGAATCTCGATATATGCTGGGTTGAAGCGCCGGTAGGGTGGGGATTCTTCAACACCGGCATCTTCAGGGCCCGGTATGGTTACAATTTGATTGTCCTGAACGAACTTCTTCAGGGCAGTCAACTGTCTTCGAGCGGCGCGAACAGGTCCTTCTGACGGCTTCTTTGCCTGGACTTTTGCAACACAGGCGGCGACAGAAATCTCAGGAACGTACGAGGCGCAAGCTTTTTTCAGCAAAATTAAATTTCTTTCAAGGTCCTTCCTTCCGATTTCCTCCAGACGATCCAAAGGAATATCAACTCGCTCTGTTGCCACGAGCATCCTTTGGAAGAGCTCAGGTCCAAGCGCGTAGTTGTTCGTCGATTCCGATAATTGCGAATCAAGCCAGGAGGCAAGTTCCTCCATCGCTTTAGCCGCAAGTTCGTTTGCCTCACGGAGTTCTTCCTGTAGCTTCGCATCTTCCACAGAAGCAAAAATCGCTGAAGCATCTTTCCTGTAATATCGGGCAAGTTCGCCGTAAACTCTTCGACTGACTTCAACGTGCGGCCGTGCCAGGGGCCTGCTTAGATTGGCACGGATTTGCGAAGTCGCAATTGGAATCCGCTTTGCGTAATCAACATACGCGCGCATTCTCTTCGGTAAAGAGGCATAAGCGCGAGTCAGATAGATGCTTGGATTGGTCGATCGCGAATAATACATCGGATTGCGGTGAGGCCACCGTGCTTCTTCCAACCAGAACAAGTCGTGATCGATCCTGTTGAGTAAATACTCTCGTTCGAACCGCTGGTTTGCATCAAGCATATCCACGTCAAACTCATGCGCACGTGTCCGGTTTTGTTTCAGCCAGATTATTTGCTTTGACAGACCTTCCTTGCTCCAATCCGGAAGCCGCCCATCGTATTCATGTCTTCCTTTATCGATTGCCTCATCAGGATTGAAGCGGAAGTAGCCTTCAATGTATTCTTCGAGAAATCGATCCCATTCCCTATTGCCTGCCCCGGTTAAGCTTAGGGCGCTGGTAAGAAGGATCAACGAATAAAGGATCATTGTCTTGAACATGAACACTCGTTGCCTTCCACGAAACCATTTGAGCGCTTCGCTCATTCGCTTATTCTAGAAATCCATTGACAATGTCACAAATTGAATGTTTGCATAACATCGATTAGCCGCAGTCATGGAATGCATTCTGGCGTTCGAGGAAGCCAAAGATTGGATGACAGCCAGCGATGCGGCGCCGGCGGGCTCAGCCAGCGTTTTTGCCTTCTCCAAGTATAGTAGGACCGCGCGCTTCATTTCGTCATCTTCTACAAGAATGAAATCATCGAGATGTTCCCACAGAATCTGCTGTGGCAGCATAAAGGGAACCCGCGTGGCAAGGCCTTCAGCGAAAGTTTCCATTCCTGACTCGGTCGGCAAGCTATTGTTGTTCCATCTGATTTGACTCTAGCATTAGTCAAAAGAAGACGAAGACCGGCGCTATCTGACAAGAGGAGGTGGTGATAAAAACGCCGGAAGGTGCAACGATAAACGTACTTGCACATGTGAGATTTTTTCGAACGCGAAAATCCAGTACTGTTGTTACCCTAGTGTTCCAACCAGAGCCAAAAGTAGGGGAATACTTCTGTATAAAGTCTTCCCCTTCTACCCCACATCCGGTTGCGATGATCTCCATTGTACTCTTCAAAGACATGGTCGATTCCGAGGATGGTTAGCTCATGGGACAGCATTCGGCAGCCTGCCGGAATATGACTGAATTCATTTTCGTAGCCTGAATCGAAACGGAGTCCTCGTAGCTTCAAGAGGTTCTCTTTGTACTTCCGAACCATCATGATCGGGAAGTTTTCTTCCCACTTGCTGAATGCCGGCTCGGCCGTAACTTCCCATTCACTAATTCGAAAGGAAAATCGGCAAGAAAAGGCCGTCGCTCCGGATTCGGTGAAAACGCCAGTGCAACGGCTACAATGCCTCCAACCATCAGATTTCCCTTTGACATTTCACTGGATAAGTCGTCAAAACTCTTGGCCTTTAATATGAAGGCGAATGCGGTATTTCCTATCGAGAGATCGCCAGCCCAACCGAGCGCCGCGGGATTCATCCCATAGACAACGCTGTAAACATTTGGGTGTTTCATTCCTAACTTAATTGCGGCGTAACCGCCCATGGAATGTCCTGCTAGGCCTCGACTTTCAGTCCTGGCGATAGTCCTGTACTTCTGATCGATGTACCTGACAAGATCCCGCGTCGTAAAATCTTCCCAGTTGCCTGTCACCAATGAATTCGTGTACATACTTCCCAACCAATTCGTTTTTTCGTCCGGCATCACGACAATCATCTGACCGAATTTCCCTTCGGCAATGCCTTGATTCATGAGCCCCTGGATGGTGTCCATGGGATCATTCCGATCCGATGATCTCGTCCATTCTTCGTCGGTATCGCCGATTCCATGAAGCAAGTACACAACGGGGAATCTCTGGCTGGGCGATTTATCGTAGCCTGGAGGCAAGTATATGGAAATGCTGCGGTCGGGCGATTCCTGTGTCACCGTCTTCTCCAGCGAAACGCTATGCAAAATTTCACGGACGATCCTTCCTTCCTCCGTGAAGGCATTTTCCACAACTACAAAAAAGAAGAAAGGTACATAAACGAGTCGGATGAGAGCCGAAGTATTTTTCCCATTCTCCTTCCTTTTCATGTTGCCTCCGTTTCAGTTCGCAAGTATGTCTTTTGCTTTCTTAATTTGATCGACCAGTTGTTCCAGCGTATCCGCTACGACCTGAATCTGTTCTTCTGCAAGTTTCCAGTTCCGTTGTTCGATTGCTTCCGCTACAGAGGGAATGGCTGTTCCTTCGTAACCACCATAGACACTGGGGGCATAGATCTGGTGTCGGAACCATGGACGGCCTGGCAGTCCATTTTTTCTGGTCAAAGCACGTTCCGATCTTTTCAAGATTCCATTTAAATCGCGAAGCTTTTCTACGGAAAGATGAGCCCCGGTTTTGTCCAAATGATCTTTCAGCTCTGAGGCACACCGTTCCAAGTTTTCCGCCGCATTTTTCAAAGGCGAAAAATTCAAGTGCGGAACAGGCGGAAGCACTTCTGGCACGGTCAAGGGTTTCCTGGAATCAGAAAAGGATTCGTAGATTCTTTGCTGAACGTTTCTATTCTTGTCGTCAGTCTCTTCACGCATTCGGGCGGTCAAGTTCTCCAATTCCGTTACGTATGAAGTAATGTGCTTGGAAAATGCTTCGAATTCAAAAGGCAAAATATTGGCGTTAGCGAATCTCAACATGCATCGGCCTGCAGTCTTGGCCAGAGCGATCCCATATTCAAATTTTGGATCCATGAACCGGATGTAATGATCGAAGGAATCGTAGGCGGAATGATATTGCCCGTATTCTGTTTCGCCGTTAAAGAACATATACAGCGAAGCAATGCCTGCAAATTGAAGAAAAGGGGAATGGTCCGATCCTGATCCTCCTGGCCGCAGCGGCAAGTCCTGATGGCTCTGTGCTGTTTTCTTTAGCTCCGGTGGGCCTTCCATCAAAAGATACGCGCGCAAACGCTCACGCACGCTGATGCCCTTCTGAGGATCGGAAACGTTTCGAATGACTTGGTTCAAGAATTTCTCCAGCGTCTGAGAGCCTTCCACAAAAAAGAACCCGCGGCCGGTGCTGTCCGAATTAATGTAAGCAACCGCCTTTTGTTGGAGTTCCTCATAGTGTGCTTCCACCCATTCGGTTGATCCGAGTAGCCCCGGCTCCTCGCCGTCCCATGCTGCATAGATTAAGGTGCGCTTGGGTCTCCAACCTGACTTGGCCAGCTCCGACACAGCCCTCGCTTCCTCGAGAAGCGAAACAATTCCGCTGACCGGATCTGTTGCGCCGTAAACCCATGCGTCATAATGGTTTCCTCGAATGACCCAGTCGTCCGGGAATTCGGTTCCAGGCATGCGTGCAATCACGTCATAAATAGATGTGAGGTTCCAATCAAATTGAAGTTTTAGATGGACTTTAGCGGGACCGGGGCCAAAATGATAAGGGATCGGAAGGCCACCGCGCCAAGAGACAGGAACAACCTGGCCGCCAAGATTCCTTAAAAGGGGAAGCGCATCCTGATAAGATAACGGCAAAACAGGTATGCGGGTAATACCTGGGGCTTCCTCTCTCGAAATTCGATTTGCGTTTTTGAACGCAGGATCAAACGGAGTAAGCGGATCTCCATCTTGCCGGGTTGTATCCAGGACAGACCCCCTCTGCGCGCTCAATCCGTTTCGCCATCCACCCTTCGGATAAACGTCCCCCTGGGAATAGCCATCAGCGGCAGGATCGGAAAAAATGATGCAGCCAATTGCGCCATGTTCGGCAGCGACTTTCGGTTTTACTCCACGCCATGATGCGCCATACCTTGCAATAACAATCTTTCCTTTTACATCAATCCCTCGATGTTTTAATTCTTCGTAGTCGCCGGGAAGTCCATAATTCACATAAACGAGCTCAGCCGTAACGTCCCCATCTCTTGAATAAGCGTTGTATACAGGGAGCTGTTCCGAATGTTCTTTTGAGTTGACATCAATTTCCAATGGTGGCTCAGATAACTGCGCACTGAATTTTTCCGGGTAAATCATCTCTAACAAACGGATTTGCGGAATCGGAAACAAAACTTCAAATTGCTCCACTTGGGTCTGATAGCCCCAGGATTGAAATAATCCTGCGATCCATTCCGCGTTCTCTTTTTGTCCCGGCGAGCCGACATGATGCGGCCTCGCGGTCATCCTTTTCATCCAATCACGCAAATGGTCTGCCTTTAGCAGTGTATCGAATCGCGATTCGAGCTCATGTTGCTTTCTGGATTCTTCCGGCCAAAACCCGTAAAGTGAGTCCTCTCCTTGAGCGAATGAGATTGATCCAAAAAGCACCCAACCGGTGATCACAACAGCAGTCATCAAGTTCATAATGAATCCTCATATCTGTCTGATAGAATTTTCTTGAACTCCCTTCATTTTTTCCCGTTCAAGCCCGCCTGCATACAAGTTTGAACTGAAATGATCGGAATTGCGCGCATTTCGGTCTGAATGATTCTTGAAACGTCCGGAATCATTCCATTCCGGCGTTGCCGGCCCTCCCAGAATCATTATGGCCTTACGGTACGATGGTAAGATTTAGCAAATGAGTATCAAAAGTCGTTGGAGAAGCACCGTACTGATTCTTGCTTGCTGGATGTTCGTTGGTTTCCTTTTTGATGTTGATGCACTACTCAGCTACACGAATGGGGATTTGCCGAGCATAAAAATGTTGATGGTCTGGGAGATGCCCAGCTGGATTTTGTGGGCTCTATTGTCTTTGCCGATCCTCCGTTTTGTCAGGAATTTTCCGATTCAAGCTCCCCATATCGTCAGAAACTTCTTGTTACATTTTTTCATAGGTATATGCGTAGCAATGGCGCATGCGGCATCGAATCTGGTCCTTTCCTGGGTATTCGCGCAAATCATTCGAGTTCAGACTCCTCCATTTTCGTCCGTTTTCATGGAGCTGTTTCTGATGAGAACACCCTGGAGAGTGATGATCTATTTTTTAATCGTAATGGCATGTCACGGGCTCATTTTCTATCAAAGAATGTTGGATCAGCAAAGAGAAGCTGGAGAATTAAAAGTCCGTCTGGCAAGAGCCGAGCTGGAAACATTGAAAATTCAGCTTCAGCCTCACTTTTTATATAACACACTCAATACGATTTCCGAGCTGATTCATGACCAGGCGGATACAGCAGATCAAATGCTTGTTTCTCTTGCGGAACTGTTACGGCGTACCGTAAAGTCGTCAAAAGAGGAAGAAATCTCATTGGCTGAAGAGCTCGAGCTTCTACATCTTTATCTGTCCATCCAGCGTGCACGTTTTGAAGATCGGCTTCGAGTTGAAATGTCCATTGGTCCGGAAACAATGAAGACAAAGGTGCCAAGCCTGATTCTTCAGCCGCTGGTGGAAAACGCGCTGAAGCACGGAGTAGCGTCCAGGAACGACGTTTGCCAAATCGGTCTTTCCGCGACCGTAGAAAACTCGACCCTCGTGTTGAATGTACTGAACAACACAAACTCTTCCAGCAACAAGTGTGGAACGGGGGTTGGACTTTCCAACACACGGGAACGGCTTCTTCGTTTGTATGGTTCCGACAACTGCCTGCATTATGAAACTTTACCGGCAAATCAATTCTCCGTCACGATCCGCATCCCGATCCGATCTTCAGACCATGACCAGTCAATATCTTGATGTGATGATAGCCGACGATGAGCGCGTCGCGAGAAGACGTCTTCGTCGCATGCTCTCAGATATACCCGAGCTCCGAGTGATTGCCGAAGCCGAAGATGGTGAAGAAACAGTTTCCATGATCCTGAAGCACAATCCAGACATTGTTTTCCTGGACATTCAAATGCCCGGAAAAAATGGTTTCGAGGTGCTTTCCAGTGTTTCGGAAATGCAGAATATTCCCGCAATCATCTTCGTAACGGCATTTGACAACTTCGCGATTCAGGCTTTCGAAGTGGCTGCTGTTGATTATGTCATGAAGCCATTTAGCAAGGAGCGAATCAAAAAAGCAGTTACCAGAGCAGAGACTGTGATCAGCCAGGGAAAAACTGCAGATGTCACAAAACGATTTGTCGCAATCATGGAGAAGCTGGTATCGCAGGATAGAACATTCAGCTTCAAAGAAAATGGAAGAATCGTTGTTTTGAGACTATCCGAAATTGGCTGGATCGAGGCGAAGGAGCACTCCAGCTGCATTCGCAAAGGGAAAGAAAGTCACATATGTCGAATGTCGCTCTCAGAAATCTTAGAACAACTTCCATCACCTCCCTTTCAGAGAGTACACAAGTCTTACATAGTAAACCTTGATCATGTGAAGCAAATGGATCCGCTTTTTCATGGGGACTACGTTTTGATAATGAAGGATCAGTCACGTGTAATGATGTCCCGCAGTTACAGCCATAAGATCAAGCGGCTTCTGGGGTACAGCTCTTGATCAGGAGATATCAGAATTGAAGCCCTATCCCAAAACGGGCTTTGCCTGCATCCGTTGCGGTCTTGTCGGGAGGAGTACCTGCTTCCGTTTTCCTGCTAAGGCCGCGGATTTTCTCGAAGCGCTGATTCGCTCTGCCTGTCATGTGATCAAAGTCGCGCGAGGATCTCGCCCGCGCGGAGGTACTTGGGAAGATAAAACAGGATCGACGCAATCATTTGAATGCCGGTTAACCATTGATCATGTCACAAATTGATTGTTTGCATAACAACGATTAGCCGCAGTCATGGAAAACATTTTGGCGTTCGAGTGAGCCAAAGATTGGATGGATTTGTTTGCTCAATTCGTTCCTTCCAGGTGTCTTAGAATCTCTAACGCGCTTGTTTTGAATGGATCTATCTCCAGGGGTTTCTGGTAATAGCGAATCGCTTCCTTCCGGTCTCCTTTGACCAAAGATGCATCCCCTGAAGAATCGTATACATTCGGATCGTCAGGGAAAAGACTCTGCATTTTCCTTGAAAATCTGGATGGCGCAGAAGCTCGGGTTCCTGCATTCTTTTTCCCGTATATCAGAGTATCGATCGAAGTTGCTCGGGTGAGATATTTCCTCCGCTAAGGATCAAAGCCACTTTGCGTCGTCGCAATCGTTCGCGCAGCTTCAATGCAGCTGCCAGCGATGCGGCGCCGGTAGGCTCAGCCAGCGTTTTTGCCTTCTCCAAGTAGAGTTCACACCTGCCTGTCGCTCCGGATCGGAAAGCTGAGAGACAAGATTGATGCCTCCGCGAATCTTAAAGGCGCCAATCGGTTGGTAGTTCTCATGTTTCATATGCACGCTCGCATCGAGCAGTGAGTCTAGAGCGGGATAGCGGTGTAGAGGCGTAGGGGGAAGCCGATCTCGAATTCTCTTATACGCATCAAATACATCTTTCAAAGTCGGAATGAACATACAGAAAAACTCTTACGCAGAGTGCAGGCGGTGGCATCAAACTGTCAAAACAAAATTGTATATGAATGCGTTCAATCTGCGATGCCGTTATAGATGCGTTTGTGTCAATGGATTTTTCTAAAAGCGCCCTGGAAGTCTTCGACCAAATCATCAGGATTTTCGATCCCAACGGAGACCCGGATCAAACTATCAGAAATCCCGGCGCGCAGCCGGTCTTCGCGTGACATTCGGGAATGCGTGGTTCTTGCAGGAAGCGTGATTAACGTCTCTACCGCACCCAGGCTGCCGGCAAGAATTGGTATTTGCAATTGCGTCAGGAAATCGTTCAGGTGAGCTTCATTCTTCAGTTCGAAGCTGAGCATTCCACCGTAGCCTTTGAATAACCGTTTGGCTCTCTCATGGCCCGTGTGCGATTCGAGTCCAGGATAATACACTCCTTTCACTGCAGGTTGCGAAGACAGAAAGTGAGCCAATTTGAGCGCATTAGCATTTTGCCAGAGCACTCTCAGCACGACAGTTTTCAATCCACGATTCAAAAGGAAAGCGGCATGAGGATCCAGGCAGCCACCCAGATGAAGAGCACGATCCCTCACCTGTTCTACAGCACTTGCCTTTCCAACTACGACGCCGCTCACGATATCAGAATGACCATTCAGATATTTCGTGCAGCTATGAACAACGAAATCAAACCCTATATCGATCGGTTTAAAATTTACAGGCGATGCAAAGGTATTATCGATGACCGTAATCAATCCATGTTCTTTTGAGAATGAAACGATCGCTTCAAGATCCGGAACATCCAGAAGCGGATTCCCAATGCTTTCGGCATAAAAGATCCGGGTGTTGTTTTTTAAATGTGACTTCCATGTCTCCGGTTTCGTTCCGTCAACCAGTGAGTAAGCCAGGCCCAATTTCGGAAAATCCTTACTGAAAAACGTGTGAGTTCCAGCGAATAGTTTGTCTTGAGCCAGGATATGGCTTCCTGCCGGTAAGAACGTTAAGAGGAGAGTGCTGATCGCAGCCATGCCACTGCTCGTCACAAGCCCCGCCTCCCCATTTTCCAGCGCGGCTAACTTCTTATGTAGCAATTCCTGATTCGGAGTGTTGTAGTAACGGATGTATCGCAGATCATGGGAGTCCAGAGGGCTTTCAAAATTCGCCGTTTGAAATATGGGGAAAACCACTGCTCCATCGACTCTTGATTCTCCTTCGTGAATTGCAATCGTTTCAATCCTGTAGTTGCTCATTCATTTTCTCCTGACTCTTTGTGCATAGCTTTATTGTAGAAATCCGGTGATGACGTACAAATGGATTCTTTGCATAACAACGATGAGTAATGATCATCGAACTGGCGTAGCTATGTTTCGAAAGTTTGATTGGCAATGAGTTACGTTAATCATCATGATGCAAAGAATTTATTTCTTGATGAGCCACCCGCTGATTAAAATGTTTTGGATAAACACACATGCAAGGGAAAACCTCGCCGCCAGATTTTTCCACGGTCCGCGAGATGTTTCCTTCTCTCAAAATGAAATACAAAGGAATGCCGGTTATCTATCTTGACAATCCTGCCGGTTCACAGGTACCGCAGATGGTCATCGACGCCTATCGACAGTACTGGTCGATGTCGAATGCTTATGGTGACGGTATGTTCCTGACAAGCCGCCGAACGCGCGAAATTTGGGAACAAGCAAGAATCGGAATGGCTAACCTTTTGGGAGCTGCTTCCGCGGATGAAATTGTGTTTGGGCCAAACATGACCTCTCTTACTTTCCAGCTCTCTCGATCAATAAAAAAACTGATACGCGCGGGCGATGAAGTGATTGTTACGTTGCTGGATCATGATGCAAATATTGCACCGTGGGAATCCTTGCGGGAAAGCGGCGCTGTCATTCGATATGCCGATATTCACATTCCCGAATGCACTCTCAACTTGGAGAATCTTCTGAGCAAGATTCAACCTAAAACCAAACTTGTTGCCGTCACACTGGCTGCAAACGCCACTGGTACCATAAATGATTTATCTCCCATAATAGCCAGAGCTCATGAAGTCGGAGCATGGGTATTTGTGGATGCGGTTCAATATGTACCGCATGCGCCGCTGGATGTGCAATCGCTTCAGTGTGATTTTCTTGTGTGCTCAGCATACAAGTTCTTCGGTCCTCATGTTGGTGTGCTTTACGGACGGCAGGAGCTACTGGATCAGCTTCCTGCTGAGAATGTCAGCCCTGCACAAAAGGATCCCCCATACAAATTCGAAACGGGCGCGAAGAATAGCGAAGGTCTCGCAGCGCTTGTTGCAGTTGTAAAATATCTGGAAACTCTGGGCCGGCGTTTTGGTGAGACTTATGCGGTTGAAATCGCAGGAGGTTCTTTTCAAAGAAGGCAACTGATCGCAGCTATGATGGCGATTCGCCAATTCGAAAAGAAACTCACGGTGAGAATGATCGAAGGGTTACAACAAATCGACGGATTACGGATTTGGGGAATCACCGATCTGAACAGAATCCATGAGCGAGTGCCGACAGTCTGCTTCACATGGCCCAGAATGAGTCCTGATCAGACTGCTGCCCATCTTGCAGAAAACGGAGTATTCGCGTGGTCCGGTAACTATTACGCGCCCGCGCTGATGCAGCGTCTGGGGCTCGAAGGGACCGGCGGAGCTGTACGGCTCGGCGCGGTTCATTACAACACAATCGATGAAATCGATCATACTGTGAATTTGTTGAAACGCGCTCCGGATTCAAGAGTAATTTAGACTCGCTGATGGACTTGAAATGAGGAGGTTCATCGATGGACTTTGAAACATCAGTGAAATTGACGATTTATCAAACGATCGTAGAAACGACGAAAATGCCCACGGCAATGGACATAGCTGCTAAGGTAAACAGCAACGTAAAAGAGGTGCTCGGTGCGTTTGAACGGCTTCATAAAAGGCGACTGCTCGTGCCGGAACCCGGAGACCCGACCCGCATTCGAATGGCTCCCCCCTTCTCCGGCATTCCAACATCCTTTCTTACGGAAGTAAAGGGAAAGTCCTACTACTCGAACTGCGTGTGGGATGCGTTTGGAGTGCTTGCCGCATTGCATGAGGACGGCATGGTGAAAGCCTCCGATGCACAGACAGGATTGCCCATTACAGTCGAAGTAAAGAATGGAAGGCCGGTTCCGGAACCATGCGTGATTCACTTTGCAGTTCCCGCTGCGCATTGGTGGAACGATATTTTCTATACCTGAGCCACGATGTTGCTCTTCCGGTCGGAAGAGACATTGAATCAATGGTGTAAAACAAGGGAAATCCCAAGAAGACCACTGGTAAATCCGGACCAGTTGTGGCACCTTGCCATCCGCTGGTATGAAAACAGACTAACAACCGAATCGCGCCGTCCTGCTCCCGATGAGATGGTCAGGATATTTGCAGAAACCGGTCTAACAGGACCATTCTGGGACCCTGCAGCCGATCAGTGGAAACCAGCCAGTTAAAGCCTGACTAGAAAGCCACTCGGATCATCCATTTCAATTTTGTATCGAGCGCTAACGCGAAACGATTTTCATCAAAGAAGACTTTTGAATTAGCAGTAAAGAAACCGAGCTTACAGCAAGCGCAGATAGCAGTGCAGACAGATAAGTGAATAACAATCCAAAGCGGGAAATAGCAACCGCCACAACCAAAAAGAATATTGCGAATGCAAACGTTCCGATTACAACGCTTCGCAGAAGCCGAATCGCTGCACCCGGACCTTCCAGAGTTTGCGAGAAGCCAGAAAGAATCAGAGCAAAGACTGGGAACGGCGACAAGAGTCCACTCAAAGAAGGACCGAGCAGCCGTGCGAATCCTGTAAGGAAAAGCACCATGGAAGTTGCGACCAACATTCGAACAGGAATATCCCAGTTGGGAGAACGAATGATCGTAATCGCGTCCGTAGGCGTGGGGAAAAACAAAAGAACCAGGCTCAAGATGAGGCAAATCAAGATGAAAGAGAGTGGCAAAGATAACGATATTTCCCGCAAAACGAAAGTTGCACAAAAATAAAACAATAAACCGATCAGTGCGCTGCGTGTCCACGTCTTTTGCTTGGCTGCCATGCTATAGCCGTAACAAAACATTGCAACAGAACCGAGGCCCAGGATTGCTCCTTCCGAGGCGCGGGCAGCAAACTCCGGACCCTGTTCCACTGCAAGAAAGATGGAAACGGGCCCGGATGTCAGTGGAAGTCCAATGAATAACCCACTAACTTTTGGACCCCATCTGCGGCCAACCAGAGTTACAGCGGCGATCAGCAGCGGAGTCAATACCAATTTCAGCAAGACAATCTGAAAATCCATATATCGAACGTCTCTTTGCCGATCATCGGCTTATCACCGCGCCGCTTTCACAGGTTAGAGCAGCCATGAAGAATTGTCGAATGAACTGTTTTCAGTAATTCAATGAGAACCCTTCATTCGCAGTGATCGCCAAGGTTTTCAATGACCAAAATCCCCGGGAGTGTTACTATTTTTGAGATGGATATACGTTTTATTGCCGGGTCGCTGTCGTTGGATTTTCTCAACACGGTGCACAACTATAATGCTTCAGATCCCAGGGAAGAATTAAAGGAGATGAAAGATCTTGTTATCTGGGCGCGGAGAGCGGGGATACTGAACGCAAAGGATGCACGCTCCATTCTTTATGAGTCGCGCAAACGTCCTGGTGAAGCCGAAAGATTTTTGCAGGAAACTCAAAAGCTTCGTAATTCCATTTACAGTATGTTTTTTGCGATTTCGAGAAACCATCCCATAGACTCACGGGCCCTCAAACGAATCAGACGGCATCTATCCAGGTCAATGATGCAGATGACTGTTCGACGAGATCGGGGCAGATACAGGCTGCTGTCCAGCAATGAGGAGACGCCTGCGAATCGGTTCTTGTTCATAATTCTGGAATCCACGCTTCGGCTGTTAATGTCACACCAGGACCTTCTGAGACTACGACAATGTGAAGGAGAAAATTGCACATGGCTGTTTCTGGATCGCAGCAAGAACAGAAGCCGAAGATGGTGTGAGATGCAAAGCTGCGGCAGTCGCGCTAAATCCCGGCGATACTATTCCAGAAAAAAGAAACGGGAGTGATCTCCTGCCCTGAATTTGCAATGACTCTCTGCTGCATTAACGACTTGCATGATCACTATGAAAAACTTCCATTGGACAGATGCTGTTTCGTGAAATACAAACAAGAGCTACTATGATTACTTGTTTCTTAAAATACATCATCGATCCCGATAAGATAAAAGAGTTTGAAACTTATGCAGGGATGTGGATCAAGCTGGTTGAGAAGATGGGCGGCAAGCATCATGGATACTTCCTCCCGCATGAAGGGGCTAACAATGTCGCTTATGCGCTGTTTAGTTTTCCAAGTTTAGCTGCCTATGAAGAATATCGAATAAGATCAGCAAAAGATCCGGAATGCCGGGCTGCTTTGGCTTACTATGATCAAACCCGGTGCTTCTTTAGTTACGATCGCACGTTCCTTCGGCCATTGCTGGGAACCGATCTAAAAACAGAACTATAGATCTCACCAAGCAGTCTGCGCTCTTACCATTTGTTACCGGTGTTCTTCGCTCTTGAATGGATATACTTTTCCCGGACCGCCAGCGCCTGATTCAAGCTATCGATTGTACCGGGGATGCCATGCGCCGGAATGATCCGTTGCACGGACAATCCGAGCTCTTGAATCTTAGTCGCAAGAATTTTAGTAGCGCTGTAAGCAAGGACCAGATCAGGTGAGGAGATATCCAGAAGATCCGCCTGAAATAAAAGTCTCTCTTTCGGAAAATAGGCAACCAGAATCTGGTCGGCGTGAACGGTTGGTCCGATATCATAGATTTCCACGCGATGTTGTCCATCATCAAAGATTTTCTCTCCGGAAAAAGTTTCGATAACCGGAGACTTAGGATTTTGAGAAAGTTTGTCGGGACGCATTGTGTGGCGGCTGGACAGGGCCTGTTCGATGATCCTCTTTGGATGGGATGTGGTGAGTATGGGAATTCCTTCCGCAATATATGTTCTCACGCCGGCGATATGATCGAAATGGAAATGAGTTAAGATAACTTGGCGTATCGGTTTTCCGGGCGCAGTTGACCGAATCAATCTCAAGCACTCTTCCGAATAGCGACTGCTCTCGGGTGCTTCGAAGACGAGTACAAAATCCCGAAACACGGCAAAAACGACATTGTAAGATCCACGAATCACAAACAAATCCTCTCCGAGTTTTTCGATCGCAGGCTTGGATGGATTTTCTTGCACGGTTACGAAGGCGTCAGGCGGTCGAAAGTGATCCTCCGGAAAATTTCCGTTCACTTGGATTTCGCTGGCGAGCAGACGCTCAGTCGGAATACCGGCCAGCCGATCAACGTAACCAAAAGGAAGCTTGAGCTTTCCAACATCACGGTAATCGGAATAAATCACTTCGGCATAAGTATCGCCGTAAACAGAATGAGCTCGCAGAGTTTCCGACTTTGTTAAGAGATGCGTTTTCGCATCAAAAGAGAGCA
Source organism: bacterium (assembly GCA_022616075.1). Lineage (NCBI taxonomy): Bacteria > bacterium. Next base: position 16,676 of record JAKEFK010000364.1, on the reverse strand, counting down.
AGACGTGAGCGCCGTTCGGGTCAGTAAAGGAGATGACGTCCTGTGGTCTGTCCGATTCGATGGAGAACCCGATCCAACTTAAAGTCTCAGAACGCTCCAGGGCCATCAAAAGCGACCCTTCGGGGAACCGTCTGAATTTTTCGGTTCGCATGGAAGGGAGGTCTTCCACCGCGAATTTTCTGTACAACGGTTTTTCCTCAAAATATTTCTGCATTGTAAATCCTTCATTCTCCATGACGACATCGCTCTGAATTGCGGAGTCTCCTAAGGAATCAGAATACTCAACGGATTCGTACCACCGTTTTCCGGCATAATCCAAAAAGCTTGTAATGTTGTCACGCATGATTGCTGGTGGAATTTCCGTTGATGGCGTAAGAAAAGGCCTTTTGCCCTGTCCAACGCTAAGCCAATCACCGCTCAGCTTGCGGTGCACGGTTCGTATTCCGCGCAGCTGATCCAATCCGCCGATTGCCTGAATGCCTCGATCTAAAATGGCGCGTGCCTTGATGTACGACCGCAAACCAGCGGAACTCGGTCCGGGTGGCGCCTCCTTTTCATTTGAAAAGAGCACCTGAGTGAAAAGGATCAAGAACGCGAAAAGAAGTTTTAATCGCACGACTTTACCTCTTGAAGATTTAACGGGAAGAAACACGCACGAGTCAAATGAATTTTCTGAATTCATTTGATCAATATTTCTTATATCTGGAGTCGGATGGATGAGCGTGACGCAAAACTTGTAAATTAGATTCTCTCATCCAAATGCTGAAAACAAATCATTAGACGGCTAGTTCCAATGATCTTAAGCTTGCAGCATGAGCATCCGCAAACCGCGCGCTCTCCTAACCTTGCTAGTCATTGTCTCTGCAATTGAAGCAAATGGATCTGACGATTGGCCAGGTTACCGCGGGCCAACATTTGACGGTTCTGCAGCAGTTTCTCATTCTTCCCCTTCTCCATCGCAAAGCCTGAGCGTTTCCTGGCGCGCGAAGGTAGGATCTGGTTACTCCGGCATCGCCATTGCAGAGGAAAAAACAGTAACGGCATTTTCGGATGGAAAAAACGACGTGGTGATCGCGTTTGACTCCACGTCCGGAAAAGAATTATGGCGCGTCCCTATTTCTTCTACACATAAAGGACATGATGGTTCGCATGATGGTCCGATTTCGACTCCAACAATTCACGAAGGAAAAGTTTTTGCGCTGAGTGCTTTCGGGGACCTCACAGCAATGGATTTGTTAACTGGCAAAAGGTTGTGGTCTGTAAACGTGACCAAAGTAGGCGGACGTTCTCCATTTTATGGATTCAGCGCCTCGCCACTGGTCTCGAATGGAGTCGTGGTTTTGCCAATTGGAGGCGAGAACGGAAAATCGATTACCGGATTTGATGCTCAGACAGGCAAAATGAAATGGTCCATGGGAGATGATATGGTGAATTATCAATCTCCGGTGTTGATGTCCATTTCAGGAAAACAAAGAATCATCGCAGCAAACGATAAGAAAATATTCGTCATTGATCCTGTCACTGGAAACAATCTTCTTGAATACGAACATGGAGGGGATGAAAACATAGCAGCAACCCTTGTCCCGTTACCACTCGATCAGGACAGGCTTCTTCTAAGAAATAAAAGAGAAAGTACCGATTTGATCAAGTTTTCGGTCAATGGCCAGGGCTCTCTCACTGCGAACAAGCTTTGGTCCGCAAGTATTTTCAAATACAGTTATGATCCTCCGGTTTACTACAAGGGCTATCTTTATGGGTTGAACGGCAGGATCCTCTCTTGCGTGAACGCTGAAAGCGGCGAGACGAAATGGAAATCCAGAGGCGTTGGCGATGGATTTGTGATTCTTGTGAACGGACTGCTGGTGATTCAAACAAAGACAGGAAAGCTGCACGTCGGTTCTGCGACCCCTGAAGGATGGAAAGAATTCGATCAGGTAACGCTATTTAAGGATGTTTCCTGGTCGGAACCAAGTTACAGTTGCGGAGCGATTTTTTCACGAAGTCATGGGGAAATTGCGCGGCTCGATTGGAACCGTACTGCTCAAGCCACCGCTGTTTTGAAACGTCCGATATCAACCTTACCGCCCGGTTCAAAGTTTGCAGCATTGGTTGAGGAACTTGAAAAATCATCCGAGAAGAAAACAATTCTAGATCGATTCTTTTCCGAGCAAAAACAATTTCCCATTGTGCAATGGCCGGATCAGGTCATCTTCGTTTATCGTGGGCCCGGGGAAGACATTGCATTCAGGAGCGAAATCGATGGCTGGGAAAATGAAATTCCTATGCAACGAGTTGCCGGTACTGATTTGTTTTTTTACACCGCCCGACTGGAACCTGATGCACGGATTCAATATCGGTTTGTCCGTAATTTTCATGAGAATATCGTGGATGCTTTCAATCCTCAAACGTCATCGGATCGAAGATTCTCTTCATTTGCCATGCCTGGATGGCTGGAACCATCGCACATCCAGGAAGCTCCCGAATCAAAACGAGGACGGTTCGAATCGCAAGAAATCAAGAGCCGAAAGGCGGCTTCCTCCCAGGCGAAACTAGAGGTTTACCTGCCCGCCGACTATGATGATTTGTCGCACGCCTATCCGGTTCTTTATGTGATGGATAGTGAGGGGGCGCGGACGCAATCTGCCATCAACCACACAATCGACAATTTAGGCGGAACACGTTTGCAAACGCCCATTCTCGTTTTTATCACCGAACTAATGACTTCAGAAAAACCACCTGATCCGATTGGAGGGCACCGGGAAGAAATGCTCGAACAAGCGAAACGAAATTCGAGATTTTTAGCAGATGAAATTGTCCCTTTCGTTGATTCGCATTACCGAACTTTGAAAAAGCGACAACACCGCGCGATCGCAGGACATTTTGAAAGGGCCGCTGAAGCTTTATTCATCGCTTTTGAGAACTGGAATCTCTTTGGTGGGATCTCAGTTCAATCTATGTGGATGTTGAATCTGCAAGATCCTTTACGACAATTGATTACGAGCCCAAACGAAAAACCGATGCGAATCTATGTGGATTGGGGAACCTATGATGAACGCTCCAAATCGCACGGCTGGGACCTGCGCGAGGAGAACAACAGGTTTTACGCGTATCTCAAAGAAAAAGGCTACCTTCCCGCCGGCGGCGAAACTCATGAAGGCAATGGCTGGACAAGCTGGCGAAATCGAAATGACAGGCTGCTAGCTTGTCTCTTCCCAAAGGAGATCGGGAGATAAGAAAAGTGAGCTGCGGCATTGTTTGATTCCCTCCGCGTAAAGCCCACCGGGGAGGCGGAGGCTGTATGAAACGCAAAATCCACCGGAGCAAGAAGTCTTTGCCAAAATCCCAAACGGCAAAACGGAGGGAAGCTACCTCCACGAAACTGGATCGGTGTGTAGCGGACGCCATACTGGGTATCGACACGCTCTGGGGAGGCGATGTGATGAACCCGTCCGGAATGGGCCGCTTTTTAGCGGATTGCTGGTTTTCCGATGAACCGCTTCCGAGAGCGTACACCCATCCCGCCGCCGCCAGACTTCGGGAGACGGGAGGAGTATCAGCAAAACAACCGGATCACGACACCATCCATCAATATCTTGACAGTGTCGATATCCCCGGCGCGATAAAGACGATCGCCGGCGAGGCAACGCGCATTGGCGGCATGCGCGGGAAATATCTGGAAGGTCTTTCGCTGAGTCTCAAAGTGATGTGGAATCTGATCCAGGAGATCCTTGGCAAAGGAGCGCCGGTACCATATTCCGAATGCGTTCTTGCATCGATTGGAATTTCTCCGGAACCCTCTCAGCCCGATGAAAAGCGCAGGCGGCTCAAAGAGTTGCTGAAAAGCAGCGGCTTTGACGTGAGTCAAAATCTTATGACCGCCGTGGATGCATGGCGCGCAGCGCGCTTGGCGCCTTCTAGATCTGCGAAGATGATTGCCGATGCATTTATCGCCCAACTGGACGCGCTAACCGTCAAGAACATGCTTCCCTACATGCCGGCAAGACTTCGTACTGTGCCGCGATCCAACATCGAATTTCTGCTGATTGAAAATGCCCGGTTTTCAGGATCCATGAACTACATCGGCAGAGCGCGGACCTCTAACAATCGGTCTCTGTACGATGCTACTTACGAAATGAATGCATCCTTACAAATTTCGATTCCGGAGTTCATTCATCAGGTCAGCCACGAAGTGGTTCCCGGGCACGTCACGACGTACGCGTATATCCAGGATCTGTACATACACGGGAAGGTCGGTTTTGAGGCGACGGTTCAAACGATGAATACGCTGTCTGCATCTTTGTTTGAAGGGATTGCCAATAACGCCATTTTGATTGCTTACGGAGTGAAAGAAGTGGAAGAGCTTCCGAGCGTGGACCTTCAGATCGGAGTGTTGTTGTCGACTTTGCAGGATGACGGGAAGAATCAATCCTCCTATCTGACATGGCAGGAGAAGTTGCCGCAAAAGGAAGTGGCCGACACGATTCGCCGTGACTTCTTGCTGAGTGAAGAGCGAGCCGACAAACTTTCAGGCGCCTGGGGGCGGCACCCCCTTCTCGGCCGGATGTGTCTGCCCGCATATCGAGCAGGCACCGAGTTAATCGCGCAGGCACGCCGTAAGTTCGACCCAGAAAAAATCCTGCCGCTCATCTATAGCTGCAACGGGCTAATGGATCTTTCCATCCTTCGGGAGATTGTAAAATAATCTTCACCGCATAGACTCACTGCGGCCGGGCCGCAACCAAAGTGAATTCCTTAAATCATCCACTTCCCCCGTAATCTTTGAAGTCAGTTGTCCGTTGTCAGTAGTCAGTTGTATTGAGATTCACTTGTTCCGGGAACAACTGACCGCAAGATTACAGGTAAATCTTTGCTGAAAAAACAACGATTGAACAATTAGCAACGCAGATTACAAAAGATTTCTTTAATTCCGCGTCTGCGGTGAATCCTTTACTCCACTTTTTTGAAATTCCAGTTGACACCGAGAGCGAGAAACACTGCAAGCCCTAACCAGTTGCCTCAAACGTAGAGAAATATTCCACAAGCTCACGCAAGACTGGAACAGCCGGCGGGCAGAGTGCTGGAAGGTAAATTCGATTTGGATACGGGGAGCAGGCTCTCGCCCGAGCGCCTCCGCACCTCTGACACCACGAGTAATCCTTCTGCATTGGTGTCTTCCGATAGAAGGAATTTTTCGGGCGTTAGTTCTCCCATCAATCCAGTTGATCCGGCATGTGTTTTCTCCAATAGCGATGACTTACCCGAACCGTCGGTAACAGGGGATCATTTTTTTGTCTTCGAATCGATCACAATGGGTTGACCCAAAAGGGAATGGGTCTGCTGATACTAGATGGAATTGGGAGTCCCTTAGCTTCAAACTGCTGCACAGCATTTTGGCGGCAACGTTCTATCTCTGCGTCTACGCTGATGCCTAAAGACGTATAACCATTAATAACCTCAACTGATCTTGCGAGGGGAGTTGTGAGTACTGGGATTTTTCCCTCACCCACCTTAAACTTAAAAAACATTTCGTTCATCGCGAACATGAATTCTTGATGTGAAAACGGTTCTGTTCCACCTCTTAGATCGCTGTGGAATTTAGCGACTCTCTCGCGCTGTATCCCTAGGCAAGCATTGAATCCCGACATAATCGATTTGGTTTCTTCAAATACGTAACTGTTCCAGATATTCTCCAGAGTGTCCCTAGTATGCTTTGCTCGCTCTTCTGCTGCATGGTTATATCTGCTAATTAATTTGACCAAAGCCTCAATTTCACTACTGTAAACTTTTTCGATTGGATGAGTCTTGGGTGTAATGACGATAGGTATTGATCGAGTTTTCTTATTTTTGTTATCGTCACGAACTTCGACACGTTTGCCGTCGATAAGTATCCATCCCCCTGGAGTGGTATCTTTTTCCTCATCAAGCTTGACCTTGTCGGATTCTGGGTCCTCAGCTACAACCAGCGTTAAGTGCATTGCGCCAATGAAACCGTCCGCTGCAAGAGGAGTGAAAGGGCTTGACGGCTCCTCCTTCTTCCTTTTATCTTTTATCGCGTTGGTTGCATCGAAAAAGCCATTAATCTGATCAAAAATGTCCAAGTACTCAGGGTTGGTGTCTTGCTCGAACGCGTCTTCATTATTGGCAAAGCTTGCTGCCACGCTACAGGGAGCCCAGCCGCCATCGATCGTGCAGCCTTTGTCAAGGTCGGTTGGGTCACCGCTTCTGGGGTAGAGCAGGTCGTCAGATGTGCCGTCACCTTCGGGCCCATGAGGCGGAGGCTCGAGGCCCACACTGTTGTGCAACGGGTCGTACTCCGCTCCTCCGAAAAGAACTCCGTTTCCGTTGACCTCCCGTTCACTGCTGTTGGTGGGACTCTGGAAGACCCAGAGCAGGGGTCTCGAGATGGTTTTCTTTGCAATCAGTTGACCGTTTGCATAAACAAATCCCAGCGTCTTTCCCCCTGTATCGCCCAACTCAGTAATCACCTGTCCTAACACACTGGAGCGAAGGAAATAAGTTGCGATTCCATTCTGGGTACGCCGGACGAGCTTACCGTCGCCATCATGGCGATTCCCCAATGTAATCTGTTGTGGCGGTAACGTACCGATGCGCCTTTGAGACGCATCAGTCGATTTCTGTCGTCCAGCAGCATCATATGTGGCCGTAACAGTTCCCATTTGAACTGGTTGTCCTGCGGCATTGTATATCCAGCGGACATCGCGATTATTTATGTAGGTTGTATCAAAACCTTCGAAAGGAGCCCCCCATAACTGAGAGGTCCGTGAAGTCAAGTTATTCCAGACATCATACGTGTATGTATCCACGTGCGGTCCAATTTTATCGCTTCCGAGTTCTGCGTCCTTGCCACTCTTGGAACCACTGAGCCGCCCGACATCATCATAAACCCAGGATCGATCAAATTCATCCTGAATGCTGCTCTCCGAACTCCTTACAAGGCCGTCGGCGTAGTACTGAAAGCTCGCCCCGATGACGTCAGGTACGTTGAAGTTGGAAATCTGGAGCCGGAAGTTGTGACTTACAGTGAGGATTTTAGCGTTCCCATATGTAACCCGCTTTGGTGCTCCCCACGCTCTGTATTGAATCTGTTGGATGTATGTAGGGACACTATCCAGCCCAGACCCCGTTACAGTACGGAGTCGGCCTGTGTGCTCATAGGAATACGTGACAATTCCGCCGAAAGGATCCGTGATGCTCTTCACAGCACCGGCAAGATTGTAGTCATAAGTGATTGAGAATGGGTTAGGAAGGCCATTGAATGTTTTCGTTTCGGACATCATGCGAGACAGAGTATTATACGTATAGCTGGTTATGCCACTCCCGTCCGTCATCGACGTGCGGTTGCCCGCTGAGTCGTAACCGAAGCTCACATCAGAAGTCGCCGGTACGTTTGGGTCAGTCGCGCCGTAGGTAATTCCGCTAACCAGATGCCTTGCATTATAACTGTAGGTGGAAACTGCTCCTCGCGGATCAGTTACAGTTTGGAGAGTACCATCTGAGTTATATGTGTAGATGGTCGGGCTTGACTCAATAGGCCACTTTCGAGATTGAAGACGTCCGAGCCCGTCGTACGTGAATGTTGTATCCTGGAATGTGCCGTTGGCGCCCTGGAACTGTCTGATGTTTGTAACTTGGTCCCGGACATTGTATGCGTTGATCTTTGTGGAATAGACACTCCTTTGTTGATCAGAGTTCAGAGCCTCCACCTTCACTTCTCGGCCAAAGACATCCTGCGTTATTCTTTGTTGTCGACCCACTTCATCTTCAAACGTTATGATTGTGCCGCCCGCGCAACCGCACCCACTGTAGGTAATGCTTCGTCTAGTGCCGTCTGCATTCGTGGTAATTCTCGGACGTCCCTGCCAATCGTATGACTGTGAGATGAATCGAGGGCTTCCTGAATCGTCTCCTGCACGATTCCAGTTTGCATCTGCCTCGAATGGAGTATCCTGCTGGACGACCCGCCCCAGAACATCATATGCGGTGAATCGCGCGCTGAAGCCACCGACACTTCCGGGAAAATCACTGATGGTTCCTCGCACACGGCCCAGTCCATCAAGAGCCTGAGTGACTTTGAATTCCGGAAACCCGGTTTCCAACAACGAAAATGTGTTTACGGTTGTCTGAGCGATTGGATATTCCCACCGAGTGTATCCACCACTTGGCGAGGTTTCGATCCGAGTGAGCCTTCCTGCGCTATCGTACAAACTCGTTCGCGTGGCACCTTTGGGATCGACAGTTTCCTGCACCACTCCGATGTCGTAGTGATATTTGACCGTGGACGAGAATCCATCTTCATCTGTCACCGTTGTCGGATAAGCAAGCGTTCCGCGATTTACACCATCCGAGAAAGAGTCCGTGTAACTGGTGTTGTTTTGATGTCCAAGCGCGTCGCGTTGGAAAATGGCGCTGCCAGTCGTGTTGTAGCCAATCTCGGTCTTGACGGAGGCGCTCTCATTATTTGGATCATTTACGTTCCATCCTTTCGTCCGGCTCAGGTTGCCTCTCCCCACAGTGAGGCCGATTCCATAATTCATGGAATCGTGCTGGGTAACAGTTCCGGTATCGGCCAGAAATTCGCTCGTCAAGTCGTATTCGAAAGTAGTTTTTCCAAACAATGTTCCATTGCCATCTCGTAACAACACAGCGCTAGGCAAGCCGATGATTCGACGGCTCAAATATGCCGAATCCAGGTTAAAGTCCGTATGCGTATGCCGTAGTACATCGATGCCATTCGTTGCATATTCTCTTATATCGCTGACTAACCCGAACGAAGTAGGAGTGAAGGCTGTTTTGCGGCAGTTACCTGCATCATCGCAAGTGTTGGTTTCCACCAGTCGCGGGTTTTTGGGGAAAGTGATGGTCTCATCATCCTGCGTCAAGGTAAAATCAGTTGACTTTTTCACGATACCCTGGGACAAGACCTCGTTCCGCACAACGAGCCCCTTTTGCCAGTTTGAAGAGCTACCGAATATCTCCTTATATATTGTGTTGTCGGGGGCTACAATCTGGCCTTGCCCATTCACAAAACCAAAGACATAGTTCGTTGTTACCTCAGCTCCTCCAACCCAGTTCTCGGCGGCAACTTTCTTCTCTGTGAAGCGTGGAGAATCCTGTTGAGTCGCGGTTCCATCCAACGGCAGATTGTAGGAAACATGATTTAGCTCGTGACCATCTGCCGCGAAAGTAGTGATTCTATGGACCTGTCCCCATGACGTGTAATCAAAGCCGACACTCGATCCGTCCGCAAGTGTAACTTTTGTGAGCACTTTGATCGTAGTGCCGTCCTGAGGCCCATCCACTGAGACGCCGAAAGGAAAATTTGTGTCGATCATTTGAAGACCATATTGAAAGGAAGCCCATATGTGAGTAGCCCCATCCCAAATTTGAGTAATTGACTCAAGGTTGTTATTTCCGTCGTAGATGAAGTTGATGGATCGCCCGAGGGTGTCAGTAATCGTTGTGATCTTCCCAAGATTGTTACGGCCAATGGTTATGAAATTCCCGTTACGGTCCTTAATCTGAGTGCAGCGGAATTCTGAATTGATCAACGAATAGGTCATCCGTGTACCGTTAGGATATAGCACAAGCAAGTTGCTGGAGCTGATTTCCTTGGCTTGAATATTAGAAGAGTCAAATGCGTCATAAACATTTGTTGAGCCGATTTGGCGCAATTCAACTCGAGCCCCAGAAGAGAGTATCAATAGATAGGCATTCACTCCGATTTGTGAGTTCACGTACTTTTGTTGAATCGCCGGGAAGCCCAGTCGGAAGCCTGCGCTTGGGAAGCCGTTATCGGCATTGAATTTGATTGAGTTCCCAGCTCGCGTCCATACCAACGAGTTATAAGTGAGTGCGAGACTCAGATCCAATCCAGCACGACCAGCGAGACCGACAACCGGCAGCCTCCAGTTGTAGTTGCCTGAAAACAGGTCTTCGCCTGCTCCTCCGATTCGATTGTTCGGATCAACCTGGGCAGTTGGAATATTCCCTGGAGGCGTTGGGGCAATCGGTTGAGTTGGTATTGCTCGAACCTTAGGTGTTGGCACATCTCCGCTCACGCCACCAAACCCAACTGTTCGCGTGGTATTGTTTGTGCTCTGGAAAATTCGCCAGATTCCATCCGACGGACGCCATGTTGCTTGATCTGCGCGGCCGTCTCCATCGTAGTCTGCTGGAACCAGGATGTCCCCCTGCTGTCCGAGTGCGATCGTTGATCGTGCGACATTGGTTGAGCTATCAATGATGTACCAGATGCCGGTAAGATTACTTTCAGCCGGTCGCCAGATGGCTATGTCAGCCTTTCCATCACCGTCATAGTCAGAGGGCGCCGGCAAATCATTGTATGGGGATAGTCCACTGCCCCACTGTACCGACCGGATAGTGCCGGTGGAACTTTGGAGAATACTCCATACGCCAGTGGAAGGACGCCATGTTGCGGGATCCGTTTTGACATCGCCGTCGTAATCCGCAGGCACCAGCACATCGCCAGGCTGACCATGAGGACCGAACGTTCCGGTTCCACTCGCAGAATCCACAGAGCGGAAATACCATTTGCCATCGGTTGGACGCCACACTGCAAGATCACTATTGCCGTCACCATTATAATCACCCGGCACAGGCAGATCGGTCGGCAAACCCCATTGAATTTGAATCCCCTGATCACCAGAGATGCTGCTTCGAAGAATGTACCAATTTCCTTCCGATGAACGCCATATGGCAAAATCGGTCTTGCCATCACCATCATAATCTGCAGGAACAATCAAGTCTCCACTCACTCCCCATGGCTGTATCGTCGTTCCGCCGCCACTACTGCGATTGATGTACCAGAAGCCTTCAGATGAACGCCACACCGAGAGATCAGCTTTAGAGTCCACATCATAATCGAAAAGAGTTCTGTTCCCTGATGGCGGGGGAGTCGAATCAGCAACAGAGATATCAACCACTGCTGATGTTGCAACCGCTCCCAGGTTATCCGTTGCTCTGGCGGTAATTGCGTAATTACCTGCACTTACATCGCTCCACTGAAAGCTGTATGGCCCTGCGGCATCCTCGCCGAGCTTCACGGTTCCCTGAAAGAATTCCACCCTGGTGATCGAACCGTCGCTATCAGAAGCATCCGCGCTGATCGTGATATTTGCGGGTGCAGTAAATGTTGCACCACTCGCAGGTGAGCTAATATTGACCGACGGAGGCAGGTTGGGGGCGCTAACGGAAATATTCACAGCACTGGACGTTGCACTCGCTTGCAAATTATCAATCGCTCTTGCAGTTAATGAATAGTTTCCCGCCGAAACGTTACTCCAACTGAAGCTGTAAGGCGCTGTGTTGTCTTCACCCAACTTAATGGTTCCACGGAAGAATTCTACCTTGTTGATCGAACCATCGCTGTCGGCGGCGTCTGCTGTAATAGTAATATTGGCTGGGGCTGTAAAGGTTGTTCCGCTTGCCGGAGAGGTGATACTTACGGATGGTGGCTGATTTGTGGAAGAAACCGTAACAAGAATTTGTGGAGAGGTGGCTGTTCCCAGCAGGTCATTCGTGGCTCTGGCAGTTAAGTTATAGTTTCCGGCTGCAACGTTTGTCCATAGAAAACTGTAAGGGGGATTGATGTCCTCTCCCAACTTTAACCCATCTCTAAAAAACTCAACCTTCTGTATATTGCCTTCAGGATTATTCACGTTTGCTTCAATGTTTATACTGGCCGGCGCCGCGAATGTTGCGCCGTTAGGTGGGGCGGTAATATTAACCGTGTACGCACTGGTAAATCCGCCGGGTACATCTCCGGAGAATTTCCAGGAACCTTTCAGAACTCCATGATTGCCATTCCCCGAAGAATCGTTGGCTGTCGAATTATCAAATTTCCATAAACCACGAGTTTGCCCCGCGATAGAATCTAGAGTGTTGGCAAGCGGGAAACTCTGAGTTGTATAGAGTGCGCTGGCAGTTACCCTGGCTTCATCAATCTTTCCGTGGAAGAGACCTGCTCCGTCAGCTCCGGATCCAATGAAGAGATCTGAAGTGCCGGTGGCTGGAAAAAAATTGCTCAGTGGTTTAGGATCAGCTGCCAAATTTCCATCTATATAGATTCGCAACTGAGTTCCGTTATAGACCCCTGCTACATGGTGCCAGGCATCAGTGCTGACCAGTTGATCGCTGTCTATGAATTGGAAATTCGAGCCGTTTTTGAAAATGAAGAACCGTAGCTTTCCGGTAGAAACAATCCGAAGCGCAAATCCTCCATTTGAACCCGATGTCGAGCCGCTCGCGTAACGCTCAATAATGCCCTGCCGCGTAAGATTTACCGTTGTCTTAATCCATGCTTCCACCGTAACAGAACCTGTGATGTCTAAAGTTGAACTCTTTGGGGCAAACACCTTTACCCAGCCGGCACCGTCCAACTCCAATGAACGCTTGACCGTCTGCAAATCTGAGTACCTGGAAGGGAATATCACGAACAATACTACGATCAGAGAAACCAGCAGATATTCCTTATGGCAGTAACTTGAAATATTTCCAATCGATTGCATTCCTTCGCGATAGTGCAACTTCTCTCTAACCGAAACGTTCATACAATTCTCCTCAATTTTAGGAATGACTGTTTTTTATCAGATAAATGATTGCCATGTGAAATCATCAAAAAGGCGATTCGCATGTTCCATCAAAGGATTGCTTCATCCGGAAGATCCTCAAACCTTTGTTCTGCCATGATCTTCAAGTTCCGTTTATGAAAAATCGTTTCGAAAGGAGTTCCCTTTACACCTTCCGGCAAACACTCTTGCAATTCGAGTTTTGAAAAGGTTTCCTCTTGATAGTCGAGCTCTTTTGCTTTTCGCTGAAGCGTGCGCAAGTAGTACAGCGCATGATCGACAGCATCTGTGGAGCGAGCGGCAAGATGGCTCGAAATCAGAGTTTTCCTGTTTCGCCTTTTGATCTGCTCCAATGCCGGGAAAAACAACGCCGGTGTTGAATAGGAGATATAAACCATGTTCCCAACGACGGTATCGCCAACATGGATCAAATTCGCCTGAGGAATATCGACATTGACCGTGCTCATCGTATGCCCCGGATTGTAAAAAAGATTCAGTCGGAACCGTCCCCATCGAATCGACAACTCATCAGAGATTAAGATCGTCGGCTCCGCAAAAAAGGATTTTTCCTCCTCCGATCGATAACGTTCCTGGTCGAACGTATGCCTGTAATTTTTATGTGTGATGATTTGACTTTCAGGAAAGAATTTCAACCCGGCCAGATGATCACTGAAATAATGGGTGCAAATGATATATCGCACTCGATCTTTCAGATCTGTTTCTACATATTTCTTTAAATCTTCCGCATCCTTTTTGCTTGCCATCGCTTCAATCAAAATAGCTTCACTCCCGGAAACCAGGATTGTAGAATTCGAATCGTAGGCATCTCCAATTGCCAGGTGAACATCCGGCTCTAAGCGTTGAACTCGCATCGGCCCTCCTTATTTGGAGATAGATTAAAGTTCAACCGATCATTTGTCTAATTAATTGTTTTCAATGAATTGATGAGAAATGATCATTTATTGGAAGGAAGGAACTGATCGATGCCACGGACCAATCCAAGGCAGCCGGAAACGTTGCGGATCGCGATCAAAATTCCGGACAAATAGGGAGCGGCGCTTGCACCTGCGTCGTACCGGATGCTCAACCGCTCATCCTTTTCTCCAAAGATCACTTCCATTCCAATGACGTAACCCGGCAAACGGATGGAGTGAACTTGCATTTCATTTAGCGTGGCGCCCCGACTCTCCACCAGTCCTACAGTTTTCTGAATCGGAAACGGGATCTCCGGTTTTCGAATCTGAGAAAGGCGGAAACCCAGCTGTCGAGCCATACCGCTGGGCGCATCCGGTTTCAGCGCAGACGCATAATCGATCACTTCCCAGTGCGAAAGAAATTTGGCAGCTTCGCAGGCAAATCTTTGAAGCAAAATCGCGGAAATTGCAAAGTTTCCGCAAGCAATCACTCCAACACGATTTTGCAGAGCTGCCTGATGAATCTCTTCGTAGTCCTGATCGCTCAAACCCGAACTTCCCACTACAACATGAATTTTTTTGTTAACTGCTTCCAATACGTGGGTCTTGACAGCTTCCGCACCGGTGAAATCCACATAAACATCCGGCGCTGTTGTCAGGGCTTCAACAACAGATTCCTGGATCTTCAAATCCACATTCGGCTGATCCAGAATCTTCCCAAGATTTTCATCGGCGCGACTGCGAGAAACCGCTCCAACTAAATTCATGTCCTGGGCTTGAAGAATCTCTTTGCATAACGGCAGCCCGGTCCATCCGGTTGCACCACCAACGCAAACTGTCAGGCTCATGCTTTGTTCCTGAACGATCTCAGCGACTCCCGAAGGTCTTTTGCCAGCAATTCCGGTTCTTCCCATGCTGCAAAATGACCGCCGGATGGCAAGTGAGTCCAGCGCTGGATATTGTATCCGCGCTCGGTCCAATCTCGCGGCGCCATAGGATCCTCTTTAGGAAAACAAGCAACAAAACCAGGGACTTCCACTCTCATTCCTTTGGACATGTGTACAGGAGCTTTGAGTGCTTCCTGATAGAGACGAGCGGAAGAATGAAACGTCTCCGTAAACCAGTAAATACTGATGTTGGTCAACAATTCATCCTTTGAAAATCGATTCTCGACATTGCCGTCACAATCGCTCCAACCTTGAAATTTTTCAACGATCCAGGCTGCAAGTCCTGCCGGTGAATCATTCAAAGCATAGGCAAGCGTTTGCGGTTTGGTGGCTTGAATATGAGCGTACCCCCCTTCCTTCTGATACCATTCTTCACGATGCTTTAAAAACTCCTGCTCGGATTCCGAAAGCGTGTCGTTTGATTCCACGTAAGGCCTGTAAGAACCGGGAATGTAATTGAGATGGATCGCAGTCAAGCTTGCCGGATGATGCAACCCGAGCCACGTTGCGACTGTTGCTCCCCAATCGCCGCCTTGAGCAACAAACTTCGAATAGCCAAGCTGTTTCATCAGCTTTTCAAACAAACTCGCGATGAATGGTCCGTTCATTCCGTGTTTGGCAGGGCGATCGGAAAATCCATAACCGGGCAGTGATGGAACCACAACATGAAAAGCATCCGATGGATCTGCACCATATTTATCGGGAGTGGTCAGCATCGGAATAATCCGCTGCATTTCCCAGAAGGATCCCGGCCATCCGTGAATCAGAAGCAAAGGTAAAGCATCGGGATCTGAACTTCGCTCATGAATAAAATGTATGCCGAATCCGTCAACCACAGACTTGTAGTGGGCAAAGGAATTCAGCAGTTCCTGCTGTGCAAACCAGCCGTATTCATCCTTCCAGTAATCAACAAGTTCCTTCAGGTAATTCAGGGGCACGCCGCTTCCCCAGTCATCAGCATCAATAGAATCGGGCCAACGCATCTTCTCAAGACGCCTTCGTAAATCCGTGATTTTTTCCTTTGGAATCCGAATCTTAAATGGTTTCATTTGTTATCACCAGCAAAAGTCACTTTGTAGGTAAGAATATTCCTGTTTCCTGTCGCTTGTCAACCCGCAAAATCCTGCTGTATAAGTTGCGGTCATCGGATGAATGAAAAGATTTCATTGGATTAATTCAGCCGAACTCCCGTAACTTTAACTCCACAGAAAAATGGGATCTCAAAAACGGGTCTTGGTGATGCTTGCGGTTTCCGGAACGGTTTTGTTTTGGGGCTCTGCCTTTGTGGCCATCAGAGCAGCGCTCAGAGATTATGACGCCGGACAGCTTGTGAGTCTGCGTTTCATGGTCAGTTCCGTCATTCTAATCGTTGTCGCGGTTCTTCGGCGCTCTACTCTGCCCAGGCTGCAGGACCTGCCGTCTATTTGTCTCTGCGGTTTCATTGGCATATCTGTCTATCAACTCGCGCTCAGCATGGGCCAAAAATCGGTTACTGCGGGTGCCGCATGCCTGATCATCAACACAGCACCGATCTATACGATTCTGCTGGCGAACCTTTTTTTGAAAGAACAGTTAAGAAAAGGGATCTGGTTCGGAACGGCGATCAGTTTAACTGGAACAACTTTGATTGCGCTTGGTGAGAGTGGAGGCATTACCTTTAACCGGGGCGCCATCCTGATCGTCATCGCAGCTCTGTGCCATGCAGGTTATTTTGTAATCCAAAAACCTCTTTTAAAAAAGTACGCACCGGCGGAGCTGGCCTCTTATATGATTTGGGCAGGATCACTTTTCCTGTTTCCATTCTTTCCTGGCGCTGTCATCAAAACCGAAACAGCCGGCATCGCTGCGATTGGCGCGATTCTTTTTCTAAGCATCTTTTCCACTGTGATTGGCTTCTTTTGCTGGTCCTATGTGCTTTCAACCCGGCCGGCAAGCCATGCTGTCTCTTTTCTTTACATGACTCCGGTTGTTGCTGTGCTTCTGGAGTGGATCATTTTCCATGAGCTGCCGAGATTCCCGACAGCGTTCGGTGGTCTTCTATCTCTCGGAGGAGTGATTGTTGTCAACAGTCCGCGGCGCTCCTAAGACGAAAAAAATCTCGGATCCGGCATGGTCCAACATAAACAGGTCGGACAATCCTGCGATCTCTCACCGAACGAAATTATGAAGCAGGGTATAGAATTCCTTCTGACGTTCAATCATCGGCC
>JAKEFK010000363.1 GCA_022616075.1 bacterium | reverse complement strand
TTCTTGGTATCTACAACCGGTGTATCAGCGACAACGACAAATTCTTCTGCCAGTGTCGGCCTCAACGTGATTTCCAGGTTGACCGAACCGCCGATGGTAACGCGCACGTCTTCTTGACGCACTTCTGTGAAGCCTTCAATGGAAAACGTCACAGCATACGTTCCCGGAGGCAGGTTCGCAAATCGGAAACCGCCGGTCGGACCGCTCGTTGCGGTCTGAGGCTGAATCTCGGAAGATTCAAGCGTGATACTTACGCCAGGCAGCGGAGCCCCTTTATCGTCTGTCACTTTACCGAAAATCGACCCCGCTTTGGTCGCAACTTGCGCCGAAGCAGGGGACGTAAAGGCGAAGACGAAAAGACCCGCCACGAGCATAAGCAGGAGTTTACTTCTCATGGCTCCTCCATAGAGAGATTAGAGTTAAATTTTAGACCTAGTAGGAGCAACGCCCCCACTTTGTAATCTTGAAACACGCGATAAATAGCAATCGACGTGCCAAAGAAGGCGAATATAATCATCATTTAAAATGAATAACTTACAGTCGTTGTCTCGTTCGTTCGAATCCGGTCAATCCAAGAATTTGAATGAACAGAAACCTGGCGTCTGTAATTTTGGAGTGAAAGTCCCCAATCTGTATTGTTTCGTCCCTACAGTTCCCAAAATCGTCCGCTTAATGTCCCTTTCGCAAACTGCTACACAACGCGATGTACAAATAACCTATTGGAATGGCTGAGATCTTATCACAAACCGGAAAGTTTATTCAATATACCCTTTTCTATGCCTGACTTTGACTCCCGGACGGTCCACTTTTACTTCTATTTTGTGATAAACGCCTCGCTTGCTCGAGAAAGGGACGCTTGCGCAGAGCCAGTATTGTTGACTCATGTCACTGGCAATCTCAGCAAGACCCTTTTGATAATTCTGAGAGTTGGTAAACGCAGTCCCTCCGGTTTCTCTCGCGATCACAATCAATGAGTCCTGAAGCTCCCGCTGATAGGAAACGGTGTTAAACCCGAGCGCGAGCTGGATACCATCTCGCTCTGGACCCTTATCGTTAGCAATCAGGCCTCTAGCATCCAAAGAATAAATGGTTACGTTCAGCCGGTTGAGAATTCCGATGGTTTTCCTGACCTCGTGATCGAAATCATTCGTAGGACGATCCCGGAAGTTTAAATCTTCCGATCCTATAACGGAAGTTGCATCAATGGCGCGGTCAATGATCTCAAAGTAGTTCTGTCCGGGGCGCATGGAGAACCCGCCGCTGACATACATCATCACAAGCCGGCCATCAAATTGATTTCCCTGCAGGTATTGAGCGATGGATAAAAAAGAGTTGAGAGTGTAGCGGCTGAGGTTTTCATCCTGGGAAGCGTAACTACGCGCTAACCCGCGGGCCTGCCGGATCTGCTCAGGATTCCTATTGGAGAGTCCTGACCCTTCGCGTTCGGTTTGCTGTGTAGCGCGGCTTCCAAAACTCAAAAGGCTAAGAATTTCCTTTTCGTTGTTCCTGATTCGCGCATCCATTGTTGCGCTGCCTTTCATTTTCTGAATGACACTGATGATTGCTTCCTTATTAGCAGTCATCTTTTGAACAACACCCAGATGAACTGTGGGAAGCAGCGCGAAAACCATTCCTTCATCATGATCGGAGAAATTGTTCCGAAGAAAATCCGTGAACTGTCTTTTCAAATAATCAACGCTTCGCGGAGAACTGTTTAGAAGATCAAAGAAAAAAATGAATTTTCGTTTTTGATTGTCGCTTTGCGAGGCTTCTTCGTTTCTAGCAAACTCAAATGGATCGTAGAAGACTTTATCAAAGCAACGAATCTCCGCTTGCTTTCCATCGATGAAGACCCGGAAGTCTTCAGCGCTGAGATCGGATACGACGCGATCGTCTTTGTCTGTGGCCTTGGCCCATATTTCAAGCAAATCAATCCGGACTTCTTCTTCCAGTTGTGCCCATGCAGGAAAAATCGGCAGGATGGAAATGCAGATCACAAAAAGAATGAATCTCTTTTGCATAACCACACCTCGGTTAGTGGAAACCATTCTACTCCCAATTTATTTGGAATACAAAATGAATGTCACCAAAGGGAATATATAGGCTAGAAAATCGGAAGGGGAAGGCGTGAACGGGAGAGGTAGTGGCAGAGCATTTTGTGTTTTTTTCAAAATGCTCTGCTAGAAGGATATGTGTCGAGCATTCGCAAAAAACGCGAATGCTCGACCACTACATTATTTCATGGTGTCCAGCATTTCTTGCGCCATCTTAGCGCTTTCAGAGGCCGGATCTAGTTCAATTACTTTCTGGAACATCGCTTTGGATTTTGCGTTGTCCTTGACGGAGAGATAGGCGGCTCCCAGCTGGAAATAAGCATCGATCATTTTGGGATCCAGCTCGATTACTTTTTCCCAATAGCGGATCGCTTCTTGTGTTTCCTGGGCATTGTAAAATCCGACACCTACGTTATACAGAGCGTTCGGATTTGTTACAGTTTTTAAATCAAGGGCTTCCAGTATCTTTTTCGCGCCGGCAACATCTTTCTTTTCAAACAGAATTCCGACCGCGGAGAGGCGCGCATCCATATTGGAAGGGTCCTTTTCCAGTAGCTTGTTGTAAGCTTCCAGAGCTTTATCACTATTACCGATGAGCGTATACAGATTGCCGATTTCGCCATAGAGCGCGTGAAGATCGGGTTTTAGCTGCATTGCCTGTTCGTATTTTGCAATCGCTCCGGCGTAATCCTTTTTGTCTGCCATATCGCTTCCTTCCATTATCAAAGCGCGGCTGGGATCTTCTTTCGCCTGATTTTGCCCCGGCTGCACTCCCGGGATAGTGGGGGGAGCTTTTTCCATTCTTTGTATAGATAGAACCACGGGTTTGTTGTATCCCGATTGCTGGATCGCATACGAAATCTGTTTTGTCTCATACCCATCTTTCACAAAGTCAATATTCCAGTTGCCGCCCGCAATTCCGTTGGCGACCCATTCTCCTTTCTCATTGCTTTTGACTTCAAAGCTCGCTTGCAGCCGATCGCTGGTAAACCGGACAGTCACATCGCCCACAGGTTTTCCATCTTGATCGGTTACCGTTCCTTTTACTCGTCCTCTTCCTTTGGCTGCTCCGCTTTGAGCGTTGGCATCCATGGCCGCAAAAAGTGACGCAATGATCAGAACTAACAAAAATGAACGTATCTTCATTGTTACCTCATCCACGATAAAAGTGCCATAGTAATGAGCAATGAGTCATGAAAAATCCATTCCATTGCTCGTAAGTGATTCACGTAAGAGGAGTAAAAAAGTATATTCCAAATATGACCGGGAGGCAATCTAGTGCAGGTAACTCAAACGATCCTCCCGCCTTAATAAGGGGGAGGAGTCAGCACTATTCAACATAAGTCTCGACGTCCCGAATGACTTCCTTGTTTTTCCCGCGATCGATCACATCCACCCGTAAACGATAGTTTCCTTTGCTGAGACCCGGCAAAGTTTCGATTGTCCAGAAAAGTTCCACGCCTCCCCGCTGCACCAGTCGTGGCTCCTGCATCAGTCCAAATTTCTCAATTTCAAAGGTCGTTCCATTGTCGCCAAGCAACCGCAAGCGAACGGAAGGGTATTTTTCGCCGGGGCTGAAATTATACACTTTAAAATAGATGACCTTACCCTTGTCGTCCGCCTGCACTCGAGGTGAGAGTTCGGGAAAAAAGATATTCGGACCTACCTTATATGGATACATAACTTCCTTTCCACGTCTGGTCTGAACCTGGTCCGGTTTCGGCCAGAAGACCCATTCAAAATTGTAAGATGGAAAGAAAGGGTTTGTTAAAAGAAAATCGGTGTCCCTGAATGGAATCCTCCCGGAATGCGTGAATGTTTCGCCGGTATTGCCATTCAAAACCACAGTCCGCAGACTGATCGGTCCGTGACCGGCGAACAACACATTCCACACTTTCAGTCCCGCTTTCTGGAGTTTTCCTTTCAGCGTGGCGTTCGAAAGATCCAGGGAGACAGGCAAATGATAGAAATCGACGATCGTGCCATCCTGTTCGATCGCAAAACCATAGAAATCCAGTTGCATCTGTTTCGCCTTAGTTGCAATCAAGGAGTTGCCGAGAACTTCAGTAAAGGTCGATACACGATTCAATCCATCATCCAGGATGATGTCCGACCAGAAACGGTATTGATCGGATGAAGGAAAATTCCTGTACTGCGCCTGTGCCAGGTGAGCTTTTTTCTCCAACGGACTGTATTCGGACAGGGGTTTGGGAGCGAGCCACCGTAGCGGAAAATCTGCTTTCGTGTTCCCTGCTTTCATCTGAATTATGTGAAGCTCGTGAAAACTCTTTTCCCTTTGACCCTGCCAGCCGAGAATATAAAAATTCTGATCCGAGCTGAGAATCTGTGGAGCGGAAGAAGCAAATTCCTGTAATTTTCTATAAGAGCCGATTGTTTTCTCCGCTAGATCCTTTAGAAAACCGTTGTCTTCAGAGGAAGGATTAAAAATGTGAACGTGACCATCCGTTCCTTCAATTAATCTGGAAACCACATTGGCATCGTTATCGCGACTGCGTTTTGTTTGAAGCCCTTGTTTCGCCATCTTTTCCAGATCGCGAGGTCCGAGCTGAGTAATCTCCCGCAAGGTTTTATGGTCTGCGCGAGCATCCTCCCCCTCCTCCTCTTTCTCCTCCTTTTTCATCTCTTTCAAATCAACACGCAGTCCTTTCACGTCCGTACCGGGGCTGAAGAGAATAACATTTTTCCTTCCCTGTATTGTGGAAAGCAAGGAAGCAAGATCCACAAAAGCCTGGATAAAAAGGGGAGAAAGTTCTTCTCTGGTCTTCGGATCCACTTCGTACGTTTTCAGATTGGCAAGGAATTCCTCATCACTTAAGAGTGCTGGTGGGACCGGATCCGAAGAGAATGTGGAAGAGTACAGGTTTCCGTCCGGCCCTTCCATCATTCCGGAAAGGACGACTTTTCCCATTGCGTTCCAACCTGTAATGAGCTTGGATCGATCGGCTGTGAATCCCGAAAAGAAGCGCAAACCATCTTCATTCGTGATTCCTGCGAGCGCGATGAGATCTTCTTTCGGCACTTGAGCAACAAAATCTTGAGCGAGCTTTCGAATTTCCAAAACCTGGGACGGAGTGAGATTCAAAAAATCAATCAACAGGACATATTGCCGGCGTCCTACAGGATGCGCCAATACGTTTGCGTCCCGCGCGGTTGTATCTACATGCAAAAATTCCGTGAGCGGAACCTCAGCATCATCCATTCGAAAAGAAACATCCGATTGGGCAAGCGCTCCCTTCGATTCTGTGTTGACAAGTGTCAGGTACATGGTTTCGCTCGATGCGATGGAACAAAGAAAAAGGAAGGAAAAAAAGATTACTGCTCTTTTCATCTTTAACATTGTAACCCGGGCCAATGCTCTACTTAATATATAACCATATATATAATCCAAATGTAGTGGCAGAGCACTTGCCATTATTTTTGAATGACCTTGTTCTCGCACAATGCGTGCAATACCATGACATACTTCCTGGCGAGCAAGTGCTCTGCATCCGGGGATCGGGCAGAGCATTGTCTAAGGAATTAAGGGCGCTACAAACAAAACTTAATTGCCCAATCGTGCTCAAGCTAAGGTTACGGACAATGCTCTGCCACTACAAGCCAAATGGGTTTAGACTATTATATAAATTCACAGTCTCAGTTCAGGAGGGTCCATGAAACCAAGACTTATTGTAATCATAGCGCTGGCCATTGTTGCGATCGTCATACTCGTCAACACGGTTCTGGTTGTTGATGCCGGGTATTTAGCGGTCGT
>JAKEFK010000362.1 GCA_022616075.1 bacterium | reverse complement strand
TTTCCACTCCGGATACGCAAACAACTTATACATCGCGGAGACGTCGTACCGGAACACATCTCCTGCGTCAACGGCATTTGCCTCAGTAGTGGCCGTATACTGCCCGCTGACGGAATAGAACCAACGATTCTGCCAATAAGAAAAGATGGAACCCATCAGATAATCCGCCGAGTCGGTACTGAAGGTGTCTTTTCCCAGCGGAGCTTTTACTCCTAAGAAGCCGGCAAGTCGCGTAAATCCCAGTGGTCTATTTTGTTTGTAGATACCATCGTACTGAATCAAGAATGTCGGATCGCCAAAGCCGGTATCTGTTTCGGAAATCGGTTAGAGAGGTCTGAGCTTCAAAATTGCGATTTAGGAATGGGACTATTGCCATTACCGTAGTGTCGCGTAGCAAGCCATACACGAAGAAATTTTCCAAGGCAGCAACGCGGGTCTTCTGGTTGGAGGGATCCGGGATCTCTTCTCCATCGACCAGTATCCTGGAGATCCGGATGTATCGGAAATCCGAGCGCCACATGAAGGTTCGTGCGAACAAAGTCCTTCCGGCAGGAGAATTAATTTGCGCGTCCAGCTCTTGAGCCGGAATCAACGCCACTATCGCGAGAAAAAGAAATGGAATAATTCTCACTCTTCGCATCTCTCTACTCTACATCCTTATTTACATAAGTTCATGAAGGGCCACCATCCTATGGAGAATGGAGATAAAGGATGTATTCGGCAAGCGCATTGTACTCAGCGTTGGTAAAGTCAGGGAACTCCTGCATTTTGGAATTCGGAACAAGGG
Organism: bacterium; assembly: GCA_022616075.1. Classification (NCBI taxonomy): domain Bacteria; species bacterium. The sequence goes on along the minus strand of JAKEFK010000362.1, from coordinate 11,395 downwards.
ACTGCGGCTCGCGAATATGCTGAACATGCCACTCTTTGCTTCGCAGAGGCCGGATGGTGAGATCAGGTCCCTTCTTGCCTCCCTGGCCATCGATCGTATGACAGTTGATGCAAAAATTGTTATAAAACGTATGAGCACCTGAACGAACGACTCTGGGAATGGTGTACAGCCGTTCAGAATGCTCTCCCGCGGCCAAACGGAGAACCGACATCAGTTCCTTCGGTTCGTTCTCGGTCAATCCGGAATCACGCCCCATTTTTTCTAGATGGTTCTTGAACCAATCTTTTCCAGCAGGAAAATCGTTTCGGGCAAGGATTTGTAACGGTCTTTCTCCTGCAGCAGTCAACGAATGGCATTCGAAGCATCTTTGCTGAAGCAGGAAGAGTCCGCCTACATCGCTCGGTCTCTTGATCCGCTCTGATCTGGAAACTGTAATTCCTTTTGGCCGTAACTCTCGGGAAGGCGACTGGTGGCTTGTTGCGGCATAGGTCAGGTAGCTCCAAACAAACACACAACCAGCGACAGCGAGAACGGCAAAGGGCCTCTTGTTGAGTCGGCGGTCCGTGTTGCGATCCAGAAACGGTACGATCAAGAGCATGAGAATCGCCAAATTCGGTAAAAAGAAAGTACCGACTGTCTCCCACTTCCCTTGGAAATAATGAAGCAACTGGAACAGAAACAAGAAATACCATTCAGGGCGCGGGACAATGCTGTTATCGCTTGGATCCGCAGGACTCCCCAGCGATGGAGGAAGAAATGCTGCCAGGCCGAAAAGAATCATCATCATGACGAACATTGCAGCAGAATCTTTAACAGTCTGGTGTGGATAGAACGAAGTGCTTCGCGGAGGTTCCGAACCTGTCCGAGACCAAGGAGCCATGATGCCGTACCGGCGAATCAACATAAGATGGCCAAGGATTAACAGCACAACAGTGATCGGAAGAATGACGGTATGAATACTGTAGAAGCGGCTTAAAGTGAAGGAGCCTATGACATTACCACCTCGTAGGAAATTCACGATTCGCGGACCGATCAGCGGCGCCGTACCTATAATGCGAATCGTGACCTCTGTTCCCCAATAGGCCATTTGATCCCACGGAAGAAGGAATCCTGTTTGGGCGAATGTCAGCACACAGAGTAACAACAGAACACCCACAATCCAGGTGAGCTCGCGGGGCTTTCGATACGCTGCAAAGAGGAAGGTGCGCAGAAGATGGAGACCGATGACGATCACCATCAAGGATGCGCCCCAGTAATGAATTCCCCGAAGCCAGGCGCCTCCTTTCATCTCTTCGGTCATGTACCGGACGGATGCATGGGCATCTGATGGCGAGGGGGAATAAACGAAGCTGAGGAGTATCCCGGAGACAAACTGCACGGCAAAAAGTACAAGCAAGATACTGCCCAGGACATGAGGCCAACCGATTTTGTCGGGAATCGACGACTGCAAGAATTCTTGCACCGAAGTTCTGAGGTGAATTCGATCCTCCAACCATTGGATGGTTGGGCCAACGAAAGGAATTCTGTTCATTCTACGCTTTTAGTAACTTTCCGATTTTGAGTGTGTTGTCTTCTATCTTTGTTTCGTACCGATCTAATGGGCGGGGAGGTGGACCCGCAATTCTTTTCCCATCGGCATCGAAGCGGCCTCCATGGCAGGGGCACTGGAACTGTTTCATTTCTGCATTCCACGAAAAAGCGCATCCGAGATGTGTGCAATGTGGATTGAAGACCATGAAGCTGCCGTTTTTCTTTTTTCTAACCCAAAGCAGTTCTTCTACAATCTGCCGCTTCCAGCCTTCTTGCTGAACCTGTTTCAAGCTCACTTGAACGTAGTCCTCCTGCGGAATATTCGCGTCGGCTTGCAACAATGCATGCCAGGTTGATTCACTCTTTCCTTCGGAAGATACCGAAAGGAAGCGAAAAACAGGCAGGGATAACATAACGAACCATCCAAGTGAAAAGAGCTGCGTAATCCGTTCGAGAAAGGTTCTTCGGTTCATAGTGTGAAACTCCAAAACCGGGGCCGCCAGCAGTGGGGACAGCAACCCCGGTATTTCGGAGGATATGGTCCTACATCATGTCTGCGCCGAGCTTCACTTCCTCCCATTTCCCGTCTTTTTGTACCTCCACTTTGCTGGCAATGATGCCGCTGGTCAGAGAATCCAGCTTGCCGGTCACTTTAGCTTCCTGCCCAACGTAATCAGCAAGTTTTATTGATGGAACCAACAGGACATGTGTTTTGTTCTTTGCGTCAAGCAAGGCAACAGGAATTCCCTGCTTTGCGCACATCGTGCCACACCCGGTTGTTCCCATGTGGTCATTCCCTTTCAGCATTCCTTTGGAACCTGCGTAGCATTTGGAATCTACCAGCGTGCCTTGGAAGGTTTCATCTTTTTCGGCAGCCAGCAAGGAAAACGCGCTGACCACCAGAACGATCAAAACGAACGAAACGATCTTTTTCATGATTTTTCTCCTTTGGATTTTGTGCTTCTCAGTCTTAGGTGCCTTCCTGGTTTGGCCAATTCTGCGTTTTGTAGTTTTGATTACATTTGAGACCGATCGAAGAAATTGAGGACTGTCGAATGGCAACTAAATAAATAAGGAGGTCATCCTATGCGAAAAAGTTTGTTATTTCTTTTATTACTGATCACAGCATGGACCTGGGCTGACGATTTTGACCTGACCAAAAGCTCGATTCCGAAGGATAAAATTGTTGGCGGCGGTCCTCCAAAAGACGGGATCCCATCCTTAACGGATCCAAAGTTTATTCCTGCGTCCCAGGTGAATTTCTTGAAGGATGATGATCGAGTAATCGGCCTTCTGCTGAACGGCGTGGCGAAGGCTTATCCTCACAAGATTCTTACCTGGCATGAGGCTGTCAACGACACATTCAGCGACACGGCTGTTGCGGTTACTTATTGACCGCTTACTGGAAGCGGAGTAGTTTACTCCGCAAAACACGGTGACCAGCGTCTCATCTTTGGAATTTCGGGTCTCTTATATGAAAACAATGTTCTACTTTATGACCGTCAAACCAACAGCCTGTGGTCTCAGTTCAAGAATGAAGCGGTGGCCGGCCCAATGACAGGCGCCAGGCTCGGAACCATTCCATTTGAAGATACGACCTGGGGAGCATGGAAAAAGAAATATCCCGATACATTAGTGCTCTCAACCGATACAGGCCATAACCGCGACTACCGATCAGACCCGTATGCGAGTTACTATCGCAGCTCCCGGCTTTTGTTCCCGGTAGAAAAAGAAAGCAAGGAGTTCGATCGAAAAGAAAAAGTGGTAGGAATTGAGAGAAACCGCAAGTTTAAAGCATATCCTGTTTCCCGACTGAAGGGTCAGAAAACAATCAGCGATAAAATTGGTGAAGAGCCAATTACAATCAATTGGGAGGAATCGTCGCAGACTGCGACTATCTTCGATTCCAAAGGGAATCAAATCCCACATTCGATGAGCTTCTGGTATGCGTGGTACAACTTCCATCCGGATACTGAGATTTACGGGAAATAGGTCCTGATATATGACGAGGGCTATTTGGTTCTTGAAGAACTTTGATTTGTTTAAAGAGCTTCCCACCTCCGAATTGCAGATGATGGAGAGGATGACCAAGATGATCCATGTGCAAAAGGGAGAAGCGCTTTATCTTCCCGGAGATCCGTCCGATACCATTTATATGTTGAAAAAAGGGATGATTGAAATCAGTCGCCTGTCAGACGAAGGCAAGGCAGTGGGTCTGGATGTAATCGGAGCGGGGGAAATATTTGGGGAGCTCGCGCTAACTGATGAGCCATTCAGAGCTTCTGCTGCGCGAGCTCTGGAAAATTCCCTGCTCTGCGTCATTCCGAAACAGATGTTTGAAGACTTTCTTCGCTCGCACCCTGATCTTGCCCTGGGGATTACAAAGTTGATCGGACTGCGCCGCAGACGAATCGAATCGAGGTTGGCAGATCTTACTTTCAAGAGCGTACCAAACAGACTGGCTCAAGTGTTGCTCAACCTTGCCGAACCATATGGGAAGGATTCTGAGTTTGGGAGGATGATTCAAGTGCGTCTCACTCACAAGGATCTGGCTTGTCTGTCAGCTACGACCCGCGAGACCGCCAGTGCCTTGATTAGCGAGTGGAAGAAGCAGGGAATTCTCAATGCGGCCACGCGGAAGATCGCTATTCTCAACACGACTGCACTTCAAGAAATTGCGGGGCATTCGAAATCGTTTTCATCTTAATACGCCAGGAGTGTAACGCGTTTAACCAAACTTACAAAGATGTCTATGATGAAGATGAAGTCCAAATTGGGCTCATCGATGACCAGTGCGAGTCTGCTTCATCTTGTGCATTTTTAGCCAGACATTCAGCACACTGGCTGCAACCAAACCTGCGATTCCAAAAAGTGCTAGAGTCTTGTTCAAAGTAAGCACAATGAACACCAATATCACAATGGCACTGATCAGGCCGAGCGCAAACGCAGTCCAGCGGCCATGATGAGAAATCCCAAGGTACAGGCCTACCAATGCGATCACCAAAAAGACTGAAAGCAGTGGAATTAAGATCGCATCTTTGATGATAAACCCAAGGCCGATAGCCGAAACAATGGAAAGGATCGCTGGAAAACCAAGGCAGCAGAGCGCAGCAAATAGAGATCCGGCAACACCGATTTTATCAAGAGATCTCTTCACAATTCCTTCGCTCATGATTCTATTTTGCGCACTCCTCTTCTTACTCGGAATCGAAAATCCTTGAAAGCATCTCGGGCTGCAAATAATCAGCCAGGGAATGGTGTCCATATTGTGCCTTGAGATCTTTCTCCAGGACCTCCCTATATTCCAATTGGTGCGGATCTCTTACATGCCGGTAGACGTAAACAACGGGGATCGGTTCATCTTTCGTGCCTTCGGGATCCTTCCAATAATCTCCGCTGAAGTGAGCCTGAAAAATTATGGAATCGGTTTTGTCATTGATCTTCAGATCTCCAACGCTGTCATTGAGCGACTCCGGATCGCAGTGATGATTTTTTTCTCTGCACCAGTCTTCATTGGAATAAAGCTCTTTCATTTTCTCGATATGTTTAAGCCTGACGGCTTGATATGGTTTCATCGGATAAATTTCCTTTCCGGATTTTGTGACTGGGTTATACAGGGAAATCGCTGCCGGATGGGTCGGGCCAAAATGGACTTCGCTGTTGTGATAGACCACGGTGATCACTGTTCGGTCGTCTTCCCTCTGCTAATCGTTTCTGTAGAATCATTCTAAACCCAATCGAGTGTGCTCCGGCTCTTTGTTGCATCATTGACAGATCCCAACGTCATGGAAAATCTCAGTTCGATCTGAAAAGGACTTCCTCGGTGCCATCCAATGTAATCGGCAACCGTATCGGGAATTACAATATGGGGAATGGAGCTGAAAACGGCTCCGATTCCCCACTGAATGCTGAGAAGATAAAGCAAGGAAATCTCAACGATGCGTTTTTTGTCCGGAGATGGGATGGTTGGCTGAAGAGATGAAGAATTGCCCCAGCGATCGTACAAACAGAAATGAGATTAAAGATCATAGACTTCTCTCACTCGGCAGTGATTCTGTTTTCGTTCTTCGTTTAAGCAAGAAAATAGCTGAGAATAATAATCAGCAATCCAAGCAGGATGCAAAACTGCGAGAGCGTAACTCCTTTTCACGGTACTTCTCCCAACTTATTACTACATCCTAATAGGATGCACTCGAAATATTTCTATTGATTTTCCTTCTCTGGCCTTTTGCCAGGATCGGCGCTACAGCTCGTTCCTTTTTCGGTGGGTAAAACACATGCCTTATAGCTTGCATGGCCGGTTTCTTCATCAAACTCGCCAACCCATTTTGCAGCGGTCTGGTTGAGCCATGCGTAAGGCTCGTCGGCGGTCTTAAAATGAACTTCTGATGTAACCTTCCATTTGTTGGGTTCCTCATTGTCCGTTTTGCCGTAACCTTTCGCGTCTAGAAAAATCTCGGATCCATCAGAAGTATTCAAGTAACCGACGATGTTTATTTCGCACGTGCGCTCCTTCAGAACTTCAAACACGGACCACCGGATGGTGCCATTCAGTTTTGCGCCGTTAATGGTTCCTTTCCCGCTACCAACAAGTTTTCCTGATCTTCCCGTTTCTGCGACGACGGCTTTCATATTCGGGTCGTACTGAAGCTCTGCTGCAAACAGTACATCTTCAGACCGGCAGGGGTCATACGAATTTGCAGTCTCTTCGGAACTCCAAAGAAGCTGTGCAAAAGTCAAGATCAAAGCGGACAGAATGGTTAAAATGTTTCTGCTCATATAAGTGTTCTCCTAATTTGTCAGAGATTGCAGAACCGTGTGGTACTGCAGGCTATTTTTTCTTTTTGCCAGATCAAATGCCTCGTTTAACGACATCAACAACGTGCCTTCATTCTTTGAGGTCCATTCCATTCCGGCATTCCTGGAAGAAAAGAAGTGTACGTAGTGGCAGAAATTTAAAATGATGTTTTCGCGGATTTTGTTTTCCTGTGGTGTCAGAAAAGACATGACCACACCAGCTGGTTGCAACCCCGTGGTGCTCTGCGGCGTCACAGTAAGTTGAATCGCGTCTCCTGTTACAGGGCAGTGTGACTCCACTTGAGCGGTCTGCTGCAGAATCTCCGGGATAAACAAAGAGTCCCAGGCGCACCATGTATAGAGAGTTCTGCCGTTGACTTCAAAGCGGTGTGACATTTTCGGCAGAGCCAGACCCCAATATCCGATGATGCGATGTTCGCCATCGTAATAGATGCCTGGCCAGCGGCCTAGAATGCTGTCCACAGTATTGGGCGGCATCTGAATCGCCGCAGCGATTGACTCATGGGACACCGGTTCGCCTCGCGCTAAGAGGCGATATAGCACTACAGAGACTCTTTGTTCGTCCTCGCTGAGTTCGGTGAACTCTTTGGGAAAGGCACTGATTAATTGGAAAATTTTGTCGTTTGTGTTCATCTTGCCTCCTGAATCTTAAGTTCTTTCGTATTTTGTAAATTTGCAGGAATATAAGCCCAATAGTGCGCTCTACCGGTTTTCAGATCGAATTCCCCGAACCAAACAGCTACAAGGTTAATGAGCCATTCATATGGTTTGTCGGGATCTTCAAAACGCACCGTGGCGATATAGGACCACTTCTCGGTGTGTGCCGGATCGGCAACTCTGGCGTAGCCCATGGCTTCCAGGAAAATCTCGGCGCCGTCTTCCGTCGTGATCCATCCAGAAACCAGAGTATTGGTGTGAGAGTCCTTCTCATATTTGGTTGACAACTTAGACCAGCTAAGCGTTCCGTTCACGCGGGACCCTTTCAACGTACCATCGCCTTGTGCAATCAGATCCCTTTTCATGCTGAAACCGGAAAACGGAGTATCGGCGAGGACGAAAGGTTTTACTTCTCCTTTCGCCTGCAGCTCTGCTTCAAACAAGAGTTGGAGTTGTCCGCGCCCGGCTCGGGCCGTTTCGGCAATCACGGTTCCCGAGATCACGAAAACCAGAATCAGTTGCAACCAAAGACACGCGCGCTGTTGCTGGCTCATGTTCATCTCAGTAGATTCCAAAATAGATATCCAGATTGGGATGGATATAGGTAAAGTACAGAAGCACGAAGAATAGAGATGTGGCAATCCAGAGCAAGATTCTTTGCAGTTTGCGGCTGTGCGAATCCGAACAAATTTTACCAGGCCCCAGTTCACATCCTTCCTTCAACGGTCGATAACCAAAGAAGAATCCGCCAGCAAGAAAGACCGCAGTCAGACTCAAGATGACCGGGCGAAATGGCCCTACGACATTTTCAATGGAAAGAAGCGTACTGCTGCCGAGACCGACAAAGGATAACACCACAGCGAGCGGTCCCACACAGCAGGCCGAGCTGATCAGCACCAGAAGCGAGCTGATCATCGATGTGCCGGTAACTGCCAAACTCTTGTTTTTCATGATCGCCTCCCGCCTATTTTGTTTGGGCCAGCAGCTCCTTTACCTTGGAAAGAAGCTGATCGTAATCAAGCCAGTTTTCTTTTCCGCCCGCTCCCTGGTGTTGCCAATAAAAAGGCACGCTCGGTTCTTTTTCATCCCAAACAGAATTGGCATCGTAGAGAAAATACACATCCCATGCGACACGCGGAAGATTCATCTTCGTCTGGTATAACTTCCCCGATAGCCGTTCTCCATCCCAGGAGTGATAAGTCATTCTGGGATCGTCTTCTTTTTTGCTCATCTGATATGCCAGGTCTTTCGAGTCACCGGAAAGCATCGGCTCCCAGACAACGTACATCTTCAGGCGGGAATCAGAGACTTCATCCAGAATTTTCCGCATGTACCGGTATCCTTTGATGCAATATCCACAGGAAGGAGAAAGCAGCGCCACGAATCTGACATTTCCCTTGTCACGGTTAAAGACTTCTTTAATCGAATTGAAACCTGTTAGCTCTTGAATGTCGCTCCCTTGCGGCGACTGCGCCACGGCGGCCGTTACAAATAAGAAAAGGCCGATCATTCCAGCCAGTTTGTTCCTGATGTTCATCATCATCCTCCTTTTTAGTGTCTACTACATTGAGTAGTATTTCCATACAAAAAAATTCCCATTCTTACCTACGATCGGTAGTAAAAAGCCACCCAAAAATTATCATTGTGAAACATGCGATTGTCGGCAGCGATAGTCGACACGAATCTGATCAGAACTCTTTTGAAAACAATGGAACCAAAATAGGAATGCTGTTGTCATTGCAAGGAACAATAAGAGAAGCACACGTGCAAGTTTTCCCAGGAAAAATTTAAGCCGGGGCCGTCTGTAATCAATCAGCCGTTTGATCCGAAATTCCAGTTGTGAAGCAGAAGGCAGGAAAGACTGAGCGAAAGTAAGGCTTGTGTGCCATTGGTGTTTGGGGGCCGCTCGCCCGAGACGCCACACGCTGATCAGCGAGGAAGCAAGCAGCAGCGGATCGTGGATGGCATCGACAGAGAGATCGTCGCAGGAAATCTCGCGAAGAAAAAGAATTTTCTTCAAAAGATAGCCCTTAAAAAACAGTAGACCTGCCAGAGCGCCGAGAAGCGCGTAGACGGAGTTCTGAACGCTGAAAACAAAGCTGATTGCGAAAACCTGGATAATGAGAGCTGGAATAGAAACAAAGAAAATCTCCAGAAGCCAGATTAACAGGGTGTCGGAACGCTTGATGTGGGTCAACTCATGAATTAGCGCAGCTTCCAGTTCTTCGGGCGGCAGTGTTTCAGCAACGCGGGGAGCAAGAAAGATGGCCGGCCTGATCGATCCGATCGTAAACACTAGAGGATTTTCATCGGTGAATCGGTACAAGGAAGGGAGCCGGCGAATCTGCGCCTTTTGAGCCGCCTTCCTGTAAGCATCAAATAACTGCGGATGCTGCTCTCCGGTATACAGCCGGGATCTCCGTTTGATTCTGGAAAAGAGAAACATATGAGCAACGACACGAATGAAGAACACTGCTCCCAGTGTAAATGTGAATAAATGCAGTAAGTCCACCGCTTCGCAGCTAGTTGGATTATGCAGAAGGATTTTGTAGTTGGCGATGAGCTTCACGTACTGTTGAGACAGCCATTCAAACATTTCTTCTTTTCCGCTTTACATCAATCAGACGGGCCAATTGCTCGATTTGTTCAGGATCTTCCTTCCCGATTGATTCGACAAACTGCCGGATCGCCGGGGTGGAAAAATCGCGCAGAAGCTCCTGCATCACTTTCTTCACACTCGATTGCGTAAATTCTTCCCTCGTTGAAGCGGGCCGATACACATAGGCTGCTCCTTCCCTCACCCGCGCCAACAGACCTTTCTCCGCTAGCCGGCTCATCACTGTCATGACCGTCGTGTAGGCAAGCTCTCGCTTCCCTTGCAGCCTTTCATGGACCTGCTTAACGGTCACCTCTCTCTTGGCCCACGCGATCTCCATGATCTGAGTCTCCAGATCGCCGAGGATCTTTCGCAGCCCCTTCTTGTTGGGATCAAACGTGAATGAATGACGTTTCCATACCATAACAAAGTCCAAACTACTACTTCCCGTAGTAAGATATTATAACCCCCATGGGGGGATGTCAAGTTTGAGATCTGTGTTTCTTTTCCCTACTACGACTTGTAGTAAAATAGATCTTCTCAAATATAACAATATGAGAAAAGCACAGAAAAACAGAAGACCGGATCGCGTGAAATTAACGGCGATTGTTCAACGACATCATCTGGCGATGCCCCGTTTCCTAGAGATTCCAAGCAAGAAGCTGGCGAAGTGGCGGCTTTCTGGAACTATAGTGGTAGAAGGCACCATCAACCGAGTCGAGCTTGGCCGGCGCTCGCTCAAGCATTGGAATAAAGAGTGTTGGTTCATCGATTTGCCGAACGATCTTTGCCTGAAAACTCAAATCGACACAGGATCTAAAGCTTCTGTCGTCCTGCGAATCGCCCCGGACAACTTGCCAGAGGAACTTTCGCAACTGATTGACGATGATCCCGCGGCCAGAGACTGCTGGCGAAAATTAACGCCAAGCCAACAGCGCACGTTGCGCGAACATGTCTTGAGCGCGAAACGGCCGAATACGCGACAGAAGCGTTCAGCCAAAGCTCTTCTTGGTAGCGAGTAATCCGGAAGGCAATCGCACGGCTGGTGCTGGGGGAGGATGTGGGTGCGGCGACGTCATCTAATTCTCATTCTTCGCATCTCTCTACTACCGCAGAAAACTGCGACGATAATACCGCCGGTAGAAAACACAGCACGTCTGTAACGTGTCAAACCTATGAACTGAAACAGGGCAAACAGGAAAACGAGTTCCGCACAAACAGTTACGATCCAGGTACCGGTTTGACTAAAAATTCCTGTTAGTATCAACGCTATGCTGCCGATTACCCAGCCGAGATCCAGAAGGATCGCAGCGACCACGGGATAGTTAGGTATGGGCCGCTTGAGTGACACAAAAAAAAGAAAGTCCCATGGCGTACAAAAGCAAAGACCAGCCAACAAACGTGAGGTCGCCCGGAATCTCAGGCCCCAACAACATGGCTGTAATGTTTCCTGTTGCAAGAATCCAGACACCGGAAATTCCGGAAAAGAGCGCGTTGGCAATAACAGTCCAACGTAAGAAGCGCGATGAGGGTTTAGGCGTTGTCATTCCTTCCTCCTGGTTTTGTGTTCTTGAGCCCCTTTCTTTTCAGGCGGGAGGGAGGGCGAAGTTTTGACTGCCCGATGCGAGTTGCCGATTCGTGCAATCGACTGAACATCCCTTTTCGAGCGAGCTCAAAGGCGTCTGGAAAGCCATGCAGCTGATAAGCCCAGTTGGCTTCCTGGGCCAAGGCATGCAACTCAAATGTCAACTGATCGGCGTCGACATCCTTTCGAATTTCCAGCATTTTCTGGGC
>JAKEFK010000361.1 GCA_022616075.1 bacterium | reverse complement strand
GCCGATCAAAGACACATTGTTGCGCGTGAATTGGAACTGGCAAAAATCGAGGCCAATGCCCCCGAACAGTTTGACAACGTTCAGTTCGAATAAAGAGACCACCCCGTTTTGATTTTGGTCCTCATTTTGCTATACTTTTAGCTCCCAAATTTCAGGCGCGTAGCTCAGTGGGAGAGCGCTTCCTTGACACGGAAGAGGTCGGCGGTTCGATACCGCCCGTGCCTATTCATTTGCAGGAATCATGAAAACGCATTTCACGTTGTGAAATCCCTCCCCTGGACGCAACCACTATGTCTAATTTAACCATTCGTATTGATGGAACTTCCAAAGAGGTCCCCGACGGAACTCCGGTTCGAGAGCTTCTTCAGGACCAGCCGTCGGAAGTGCGTAAGAAAGCGATTGCCGCTTCCTTCAACGGAATTGCTGTAGATCTGTCCCATCAACTCAGGGAATCAGGAGACTTGAAATTCATTCTTCCCGGAACTGATCAAGCCCTGGAAATTTTTCGGCACAGCACCTCGCACTTAATGGCGCACGCCGTGAGTGAGCTCTTTCCGGAGACACAGGTGGCGATTGGTCCAGTGATCGAAGACGGTTTCTATTACGACTTCAAGCGCGATGTCCCTTTCACACCCGAAGATCTTGAAAGGATCGAAGCAAAAATGAAGGAGATCACCGGCGCCAATTACACCATTGAACGAATCGAGATGCCGAAAGAAGAAGCGATCCGTTTCTTCCAGGAGAAAGGGGAGCCCATGAAAGCGGAGCTCATCGAAGAAAAAGGTGGAGAGATAGTGAGTTGTTACCGTCAAAATGGTTTCATCGATCTCTGTCTTGGACCACACGTTCCCAGCACCGGACGATTGGGATCTTTCAAGCTGCTTCACACTGCCGGAGCTTACTGGAAAGGTGACGAAAAGAATCCGATGCTTCAGCGCATCTATGGCACCGCCTGGTTTTCAGACCAGGAGCTGAAAGATTATCTTCAGCGGCTGGAAGAAGCGAAGAAGCGTGATCATCGAAGACTTGGAAAAGATCTGGAATTATTCACAATCAATGACGAAGTGGGTCCTGGCTTGATCATATGGCTTCCCAAAGGAGCCCGCATTCGCAGGGCGCTGGAAGAATACCTTTATGATGAACTCTACAATCGTGGATACGAGCTTACTTACACCCCGCATGTGGCGCGGCTGAGCTACTGGGGAACAAGTGGGCATCTCGATTACTTCCGTGAGAACATGTTCGCTCCCATGGAACTGGAAGATGATGATTACCAGCTGAAACCCATGAATTGTCCGATCCATATTGCAGTTTATCGCGCAGCTTTGCGGAGTTATCGTGATTTGCCATTACGACTGGCTGAATTCGGCACAGTCTACCGGTTTGAACGATCCGGAGTTCTTCACGGATTGATGCGTGTTCGAGGGTTCACTGTAGATGATGCGCATCTGTTTTGCACCTTCGATCAGCTTTCCGCTGAAATCGATCAGTTGCTCGATTTCACTTATGATTTATGGCACACACTGGGATTCACCCAAATTCAGGCTTATCTTGCGACCATGCCGGAAAAAGCTGTCGGCGACACCAAGATCTGGGACAAAGCAATTCAGGCGCTTCAGGAATCGCTGGAAAGAAGGGATGTTTCCTACGAAATTGATGCGGGAGGCGGCGCGTTCTATGGCCCGAAGGTCGATTTCAAAGTTCGCGATGCGATTGGCCGCTGGTGGCAGTGCAGCACAACTCAGGTAGATTTTAATTTGCCCGAGCGCTTTCAACTGGAATACATCGGCCCGGACGGCCAACCGCACCGTCCGATCATGCTGCATCGAGCGATCACCGGATCGATTGAACGCTTCTTCGGAGTGCTGGTGGAGCATTTTGCAGGCGCATTTCCGCTCTGGCTTGCTCCTGTTCAAGTTGCTATACTTCCGATTGCAGAACGGCATCATGACTATGCTGCTCAGGTTACTGCGGAATTATTCAGGAATAAGATTCGCGTCTTTCTGGATACACGAAAAGAAAAAACTGGTGCAAAAATTCGCGATGCCCAATTGCAAAAAGTCCCCTACATGTTTATCCTAGGGGATAAAGAAGTTGAAAATAAGAACGTATCCGTACGCCACCGGACCAGAGGGGACCAAGGCGCGCGTCCGCTGCAGGACTTCCTCACCGAATTGCAACACATGATTGCAACCCGTGCGGTCGATACAAACTAAAGTGACTAAATATATAAACTGTGGAGGATTGGTATTCAGCCAAACATAAGAGCAAACGAAAGGATTCGCGCTAGAGAAGTAAGAGTCATCGATGAAGATGGTTCCCAGGTTGGGATCATGCAGGTCCGCGATGCGTTAATACTTGCGAGACAGAAGGAATTGGATCTGGTTGAAATAGCCCCAACGGCTCAACCTCCTGTTTGCAGGATCATGAACCTGGGCAAGTATCTGTACCAGATGAGCAAGAAAGCTCAACAGGCGAGAAGAAAACAAAAGACGGTCCAGGTTAAAGAAGTGAAATTCAGACCTAAAACCGATGAACACGATTATCTGTTTAAAAGAAAACATATTGAACGATTTATTGGCGAAGGGCACAAAGTCAAAGCCACAATCATGTTTCGCGGAAGAGAAATGGCTCATCCGGAAATCGGAAAGAGGATTCTGGAGCGGCTCATGGAAGAGCTCAAAGAGTTAATTGAAGTCGAAAGAATGCCAAAACAAGAAGGCAATAATATGATTGCCGTTTTCTCAGCAAAGAAATAATCAAAGTAGCGCAGGCCTCCGGCCTGCGACGCAGGCGAGACGCCCGCGCTACTTTGTGAAATAGAGCAAGGAGTAGTTATGAAATTGAAGTCCCATCGCGGCGCCGCTAAACGATATAAAAAAACCGGCACCGGAAAATTTAAAAGAGCTTCCGCTAATAAGGGCCATATTTTGACGAAGAAGTCTCCCAAGCGGAAACGACATCTTCGAAAGAGCTCGGTTGTTTCGCCCGCTGAAGCGCCAAAAATCAAGAAGATGCTGCCCTACTAATTTCACCGTAGGGGCGGGGCTTGTCCCCGCCCTGGCGGGCGACCACGAGGGTCGCCCCTACGCAAAAAAAAGGAAAATGAGTTATGCCTAGAGTAAAACGTGGAACGAAAAGAAGAGCAAAAAGAAAAAAGCTGCTGAAGCTTGCTTCCGGTTATCGATTAACGAAAGGAAAGTTATATCGCGCGGCACGGGAAGCCGTTCAGAAAGGTTTGGGATATGCGTACAGAGATCGTCGTAACAAAAAGCGTGATTTCCGTGGTTTATGGATCATCCGGATCAACGCAGCGGCGCGTCAACACGACCTGTCCTATAGCCGATTCATGGCCGGTTTGAAGAAGGCCGGCGTTGATTTGAACCGCAAGATGCTCGCGGATCTGGCGGTTACCGATTCAGCGGCGTTTAGCCACCTCGCACAAATCGCCAAAAATCCTTAATTTGGTGGGCAGGCCTCCGTGCCCGCCGCTCGAGATGAACATCCACAATCTGCAACAGCAGTTCTACCAGAAGCTATCAGCGGCCAACGACACAAAGACTCTGGAGGAGCTCCGGAATGAATATCTTGGCAGGAAGCGTGGTGTCCTTACTGCGTTACTGAAAGAATTGTCATCCGTTGCTCCAGAAGAACGCAAAAACGCGGGCCGTCAAATCAATGAGCTCAAGCAGCTTGTGGAAACGGAGTTGGAACGCAAAACAGAACTGCTGTCGCATGCCGTTCCGCCCGAAGTAGTTGATTGGAGTTTACCCGGCGCCGAAACCAAACTGGGAGGGATTCATCCCATCACGCTGGTGCGGCAGAAAATCGAAAACATCTTCCGCTCCATGGGATATGCGATTGAAGAAGGACCGGAAATCGAAACCGACTTTTACAATTTCACGGCTCTGAATTTCCCACCCGACCATCCTGCACGTGACACGCAGGATACACTTTTTGTGAACCGACAGGATGATTCCGGCAAAAATTTGCTCCTGCGAACGCATACTTCTCCGGTGCAGATAAGAACCATGTTGAAGTATCCGCCGCCCGTTCGCGTTCTCTGCCCCGGACGGGTTTATCGCAAGGATGAAATCGACGCGACTCACTCACCCATTTTTCATCAGGTCGAAGCTCTGGTAGTCGATGAAAACATTACGTTCGCAGATTTAAAAGGGACACTTCTTTATTTCCTGCAGGAATTGTTTTCTGCAGAAGTGCAACTTAGTTTCCGTCCCACTTTCTTCCCCTTCACCGAACCGAGCGCGGATGTTTCTGTTTCTTGCGTTTTTTGCAAAAGCAAAGGCTGCTCTGTTTGTAAATACTCCGGCTGGATTGAGATTCTCGGTTCAGGAATGGTTCATCCAAACGTGTTGGAAAATGTCGGTTACGATTCAGAGAAATATACCGGATTCGCTTTTGGTCTGGGGCTGGACCGCATTGCAATCTTAATGTACGGAATTCCCGATATCCGCTTATTTTTCCAAAACGACATTCGCTTCCTTTCGCAATTCCGGATTGTTATGCCATGAAAGTTAGTTACAACTGGCTGAAAGAAACAGTCGATATTCCCGTGGATCCGGATGCTCTCGCGAAAGCGCTCACGATGGTTGGGCTTCAGCTCGAAAGCAAGCAACCGTACGAAGAAGATACCACGCTTGATATTGAAGTGACTGTCAACCGTCCCGACTGTTTGAGCGTTTATGGTCTCGCGCGTGAAATTGCATTGATCTTCGGATCTCCGCCACCTGCCATCAAGGGGCTTCATCAAACACAGGTCATTCCTTTTCGAACTAACGACGGCCGCTATTCCGGCGGCGGTAAGGATTTGCGAATTCTTATTGAAGACGCCGATCTGTGCCCACGATTCTGCGGTCAGATTGTTACGGGAATCAAAGTTGGGCCTTCACCCTCCTGGATGCAAAAAAAGCTGGAAGCTTGCGGCCTTCGCAGCATCAGTAACGTAGTAGACATCACAAATTATGTGATGCTGGAGCTGGGCCAACCGATGCACGCTTACGATTTCGATACGCTTGCGGGTGGCACCATTCGTGTTCGCAAGGCCCGTAACGAAAAACTTTTGATGATTGATGGAAAAGAACGCCCCTTGTCCGATTCCATGCTGGCAATCGCAGATGCCGAACGCGTGATCGGTGTGGGTGGTGTCATGGGTGGAATGGAAACCGAAGTGACAGAATCTACAACAAACGTTTTGCTGGAAGCAGCCTATTTTCAGCCGGCGTCAGTACGGCGAACAGCGAAGACTCTGGAACTTTCTACGGATGCATCGTACCGTTTTGAGCGTGGGGCCGATTACAAAATGCAGGCCAATGCTTGTCTTCGCGCGGCGGTGTTGTTGGAGCAGTGCGCAGGCGGAACTGTCCATCCGGTGGTTGATGTTTGTCCCGGTAAATTCGTCCCCGCCGAAATTCGCTTGAGACAACCAAGAATCGCAAGAATTCTCGGTCAAACCATCGACCCGCATCTGGCAGATAACATCCTGACCGCTCTTGGCTTCATCAAGAAAGCAGAAAATCTGTGGCAGGTCCCCTCCTTTCGCGTAGACATTTTTCGTGAGATTGATTTGATTGAAGAAATCGCCAGACATTTCGGCTATAACAATATTCCCAGCACTCTCCCAAAAGCGGAGAAAAGATACCAGGCCGATCATTCAACTTTCCAGCTCGAACGCGCTGTGAACCAATTCTTGAGAGGCGCAGGTTTGGAGGAAGCCTACACGTTTTCGTTTGTAAACGAATCGACTGAAGAAGCGATCCGGATCATCAACCCGCTCTCCGAAATAGCGCCGGCCTTGCGGACATCATTGCTTCCCGGTCTGCAGGAATCTGTCGCTTACAATCTCCGTCATCGAAATGAAGATGTGAGATTGTTTGAGATAGGGCGCGTCTTCCTGCCCGAAACGGAAAAAATCGCTTTAGGGATCGCAATGCTCGTGGAACATCGCGATCTGAAAGGAATAATGGAATCCATGCTGTCGGCTTTGCTATATGGTGAACCGACAATCCGGGATGGCTCTATTTTCGTAGAAGGCAAGAACATCGGTAGAATGATTCAAACTCACTCGGAATCCCAGCCGCTTCAGCTATGCGAAATCTACTTGAGTGATCTGATTCAGTTGCCGCAACGACGGCTTACCTACAACCCGTTGATCCCCTATCCTTTCGTGGAGCGGGATGTTTCGTTTCTCATAAGCAGTGACGTACGGTTCTCACAACTGGAAGATGTGTTTAACCGGATGGATGTTCCGGCCCTTCGCGCATGGAAATTAGTGGACCGCTACCAGGGAAAGAATATTCCTTCCGGCAAAGTCAGTTTGTCCCTGCGATTCACCTTTCAGGCCACCGACCGCACTCTAACATCGGAAGAAGTTGACCGGATGTTCGACACGATTGTACGTGCTCTCTCCGAAAACTTTGCGATCGAGCTTCGCTAAACAAAGTGGCGCGGGAGACTGTCCAAAAAGTCAGTTGGAGCGCGGACTTCCAGTCCGCAAAAACATTGTAGCTCGACGAGTTCATTGCGGGCAGGGATGCCCGCGCTCCCACTAACCCAAATGTGAGGATGTCCGCTCTGTCTCGAAAGATCGTTTAATCAGCCGTATGGGAGCTGTCTCACTCACCACGATGCAAAAAATTAAAGATCTACTCCGGATCCTTATGGATCTATGATTCATCAGAAGAATTCTTTGTGCTGAACTGCGCGACACTACGAACGCTCAAAAAATAAGTACGTGAAGATGCCTTTTGCAACCAGCTTCCCTGCTTGAGTCACTTCCACTTCACAGACTCCGGTACGCTTTCCCCGCTTCAAAATTTTTGATTCGGCAATCAGGGCACCTTTACCAGGCAAAGCAGCGTTCAGAAAATTTACTTTGAATTCAATGCTTGTCATCATCCGCGTCGATTCCAGATCCGGATAGAACGAATAAACGGCTGCAGTATCCGCCATCGCGCTGATGATGCCCCCATGCAGAACACCTTCTTCCTGGAGTTGATCCTGCTTCATTTCCATGGAGATGCGGGCCCCTTCAGCGGATCGTGATATCAATTGAAAGCCGAAATATCTGTTTGCCGGCACATCTAAAAATTGCTTCATCTTCGTCAACCCCAATAGCCTTTTCGGTGGCGAACTCGAGCGCCTTCCCGTTTCGTGCGAACCTCAATCTTGTGATATTTCCCTGATGTCTTCTCTGCGTTTGAACGATAACAGAGCTCATACTGATGGCTTAAATCTGTCAGAATCAGATCAAAGCCTTTCTTAAAATTTTGCGAATTTTGAAAAAAAGCTCCGCCCGTTTCTTCAGCAATCTGAGCAAGCGATTCCTGGTAGTCCTGCAGAAATGTATTACTGAATCGAACGAAAGCCGGATCGCTGGCATCGGTGTTGTCGCTACCATCATACATACCTCTTGTATTAATCGTGTACAACGTCATATTCATTTTGTTCAACTTTCCTACACTGTTCTTCACAAGCCTTCGAATATTAAAGCTCGTGTCGCTAAAAGTGCCCAAGGATAAAGCGCCCTCTTCCCGTTCTAGGAAAGCCTGGACCATTTCATAGTAGCGCCGCCCCGGATCTGCATGGAATCCACCGGAAACATAAACAATGATCGTGTGTTCTTCGGAAGGCCGTTGCTGCAACAAATACGCGGCAAAACTTTCGAGTGCCTCAATCGAAAGCTCGCTATTTCGTTCTTCCTCGCGAGCGTATGTTCGCGCCATCGAAAAGGCCCTCTGAACATATACATCTCTGAACTGAGGATCTTCTTTTGCTTTTTCGAGCATAAATCTGATATTCCGCAAATTGTTTTTTTCGCGCGCATCGCGCATTCCATTTGCACGCGCTTTCAAAAGCAAAGTCCGGATGCTCGGAAGATTCGAAGTCAAAGGTGCAATCACGCCGAGTTTTCCCTTCTCAGTTAAAGCTGCCAGCATGACTTCCCAGCCGGTTCCTCGAATTTGATTCAAGAATTCTCCCATTTTGTCGCGCACTCTCAAATACTCCGGTGGCGAAGTGTTGAACAAATCCAAAAACAGCACGAACCTTCGCGCGGGAATCTTTGCAGTAACCTTTACTTCGTCCTCTAAGACGATAGCCTCCTCTCCCGATTCAACGTCCCGTTCTTGAAAACAACTTAATGGCTGCTGCTTTCCGTCTTCAAAAACTTCAAAATCCTTTTCGGTAAGCCCCTTGATCGGATTTCCGGAAGAATCCACTACACGAGCCCAAACCGTAATCTCTGTGACGCTTACCTCGAATTGAGCAGCCACCCACAGAGGCAACAAAAACGCGGTAAGCAGCAGCAAAAAGCGCTTCATGCTTGCTAATTATACAAATCCAATCTCCTGCGTGCAGGTGTGAAAAATGTTAGAATGTTGTTCGTACTACTTGAACAAAACGATTGAGGGAGTCATAAACAATGGACTTTCAACAACTGGACGTTCTTGAAGAGAAGATTAAGAAATTGCTCTCTGCCATGAAAGCCCTGAAATCAGAGAATGAGCATCTTCTAAGAAAAAGCGAGGAAAGCGATAAGGCAATTCACACGCTCAAGACGGATATGGAAAGATGGTCCCGTTCCGCAGAAGAAAACAATCATCTTCAGGACCAGATTTCCGGATTGAAAAAGGAACGGGATGAAGTGAAGGCAAAAATTGAAAGGCTCATCTCTCATTTGGAGGAATTGGAAGCAAAAATTTGACGTGCTAGAATAAACTTTTGATGGACACAAAAATACAAGTGGAAATTTACGGTCAAAATTATCAGATTCGCGCCGGCGCCGATCCCGAATACATTAGAAATATTGCCAGGTATGTCGACATTAAGATGAGAGAAATTGCATCAGGAACTCCAACAGTCGATTCACTAAAAATCGCTGTTCTGGCTGCGCTGAATATTACAGATGAGTTTTTTCAACTGAGACGCCAGAAACAAGATGTGGATCGGGAAGTCGAGCAGCGGACAGAGAAACTGAACAAGATTCTGGAATCCCTATGAATTTTGAACAGAAGTTCGCGAAGGAAGCAAAGATTATTTTCTTCGCGCTCTTTGCGTGCTTCTGTTCAAAAATTGGACTATATGTCAACCACTGGCTCCCCTGCTAAGATCGTGAGGCAATGGAGATTCTTGAACCAACAAATCAAGAATGGGAGCTTCTCGTCAGATTATGGTGTGCATGCCTCTGTTTTGAGGAAGCCTGAAGTAATCGCGAAGCACCCACCTGCTTGGAGCAGGTTCAATAATCCGGTCTCACGTTGGTGCGGGGGAGCTTTATTCGTCTGCGCGTTTGCGCGTCCCCGCGTCAACGCGTCCTGACGCGAAGACGCTTTTCGCCTTCCAAAAACAATTCTAACAGGTGGAAATGAACGTATTGTTAATAGGCGATGTTGTGGGGAAGCCCGGGCGCGAGATGATTGAAATGTTTTTGCCGTCGCTCATTCAGGAACACGGTCTCGATTTCATCATCGCCAACGCGGAAAATATCGCGCATGGATTCGGCGTAACGCCGGATACGGCGGATCAACTCTACCGGACGGGTGTCGATGTGCTGACTTCGGGAAATCATATATGGGACAAAAAAGAGATCCTCGAATATATTAGTAAGGAAGGCAGGCTCTTGCGCCCCGCCAATTATCCTGCCAGCGTCCCGGGCAAGGGGTTTGCGATCGTTCAAACGAAAAGTGGACAAAAAGCTGGAGTCGTGAACTTACAGGGGAGAATTTTCATGGGACCCTCAGAGGACCCTTTCGCGATCGGCATGCAGATTGTGGATAGAATTCGCAAAGAGACCCCCATCATCTTCGTGGATATGCATGGTGAAGCTTCCTCCGAAAAACAGGCCATGGGATGGTATCTGGATGGAAAAGTTACAGCGGTATTCGGAACTCACACGCACGTACCCACGGCCGATCAACGAGTTCTTCCTGCGGGAACAGCCTACGTGACCGATGTGGGAATGAGCGGACCGTACGATTCTGTAATTGGAATTGACAAAGACCAGATCATTCAAAAATTCCTGGATCAAATCCCCACACGTTTTGAAGTGGCCAAAGAGAATCCCATTTTGCAAGCGATGTTGGTTCGGCTGGATCCTGAAACGGGACACGCTCTCAGCATTGAACGAATCACACGCAAAGGAGAGAACTGATGCAGCAGAGGCCTCTGTTCGGACAAAGTTCGGGCTCCTCTGCGTCTGAAACTGCATCCCCGGTCCGGGTCTATTCCGTCTCCGAACTAAACGCGGAGATGAAACTGCTCGTCGAAGCTACGTATCCCATGGTGTGGGTCGAAGGAGAAGTCTCCAATTTTACACAACCAAGCTCCGGTCATTTTTACTTCAATCTGAAGGATTCGAAATCACTTTTGAAAGCGGTGATGTGGAAGTCATCCCATCGTTTCTTAAAATGGCAGCCAAAAAACGGGATGAAAGTGATGGTTCACGGAAGACTTACCGTGTATGAGCCTCAAGGATGCTATCAAATTGACATTGTTCAAATTGTGCCGCACGGCAAAGGAGATCTTTATGCGGCTTTTGAGCAGTTGAAGGAGAAACTCAAAACCGAAGGACTGTTCGAATCTTCGCGAAAGCGTCCCATCCCCATGTTCCCTAAGAAAATTGGCATCATTACTTCGCGAACCGGAGCCGCAATTCGGGACATTCTCAACATTCTGAACCGGCGTTTTGCAAATCTTCACATTTTGATTTTTCCCGCAACCGTACAGGGAGAAGAGGCAGCTCCTTCGATTATCGAAGGACTGCGCGCTTTGAATCTATCAAAAACGATCGAAGTGATTATCCTGGCCCGCGGGGGAGGCTCCATTGAAGATCTTTGGCCATTCAATGAAGAGCTGGTTGCCCGCGCGATTGCTGCGTCGCGTATACCGGTGATTTCTGCTGTGGGACATGAAACGGATACAACGATCTCTGATTTTGTGGCCGATCTTCGCGCTCCCACTCCCTCCGCCGCAGCGGAGCTGGTGATCGGGAAAAAGAGCGAGTTTGCGGAATCACTGCAAAATCTGTCGAAAAGGATGAACGCATGCTTGCAGAGCCGGCTGCTGTACTTAAGGAACCGCGCGAATGTGGCAAGTCAACACCGCGCACTGGCAGGCTTTCCGCAAAAAATTCGCACACAGCAGCAAATGGTCGATGATTTTGAGGGCCGGCTGAGAAGTGGTTTAACCCGCTATCATCAAATTCAAGCCCGCCGTTTTCTGTCCTGTCAACAAAAAATGAGTCCCGCGCAACTCATGCATTTGATTCAGCTCAAACGATCACGGTTGATCGAGTTGTTCAACAAAATGCAAAACGGAGTGCAACGGCGAATCCATACCGTTCACCGCGCCATCGAACGCTATGATGGAAAACTGGACTCGCTGAGCCCTCTTGCCGTCCTGGAGCGAGGTTATAGTATCTCGAGCACTCCGGAGGGCGCGATTCTGAAGGACGCCGTCCAGACAGCGCCCGGAAAAGAGATTCGAATTCGATTGCACCGCGGCCGTTTGAAATGCGAAGTAAAGGAGATCGATCATGACTGAAACTTTCTTACCCGCGAATCAAGAACCATCTTCGTTTGAGCTTGCTTTGAAAGAATTAGAAGGAATAGTGAAACAATTGGAAACAGGGGAAGCAAAACTCGAAGAAGCGCTCATTCTGTTCGAACGTGGAGTGAAACTGACCAGGTACTGCTCCCAAAAATTGGAAGAAGCAGAAAAGAAAGTCGATATGCTCGTCAAAGATTCGCAGGGACAGTACAAAGCGATACCCTTTGAGCCCGAGAAGTAAGTGTTTAACTCTTAGTTATGGAACTAGAACACTACCGGCAACTAATCAATTCCTATCTCGAAAAACTCATCCCGGCGGAGGACGCAGCTCCTGTCCCTATTTATCGCGCGATGCGATACAGCTTGTTTGCGGGTGGAAAGCGTTTGCGTCCAGCTCTTGTGTTCCTGGCAGGCGAAACTTTGGGAGCGGATGTTGAAGAACTATTACCGGCAGCCGCATCCGTGGAAATGATTCACACCTATTCCTTGATCCACGATGATCTACCCAGCATGGACAATGATGACTTTCGCCGCGGAAAACCAACCAATCACAGAGTATTTGGGGAAGCAATCGCCATTCTTGCGGGAGATGCTCTCCTGACTGCTGGCCTGGAAATTCTAAGCAATGCCCACTACGAACCGGAAACACGTTGCAGATTGATTTCCCTCTTGACAAGAGCAGCGGGCACGCAGGGCATGATTGGTGGGCAGGTTCTCGATATTCTGGGAGAAGCAAAAACGCTAGACCGGGTCGACCTCGAAATGATCCATGCAATGAAAACCGCGGCGCTTCTTGGGTATTGCGCCACTGCGCCTGCCGTGATTTTGAAGAAAGGACCAGAAGTGGAACGGGCGTTTTCACAATACGGAGAAGCAGTCGGTCTCGCATTTCAGATTGTGGATGACATCCTGGACGTGGAAGGAACAACGCAATCTCTGGGCAAAACAGCAGGCAAAGATCAACACGCCGGCAAAGCGACCTATCCAGCCATTCTTGGCCTCCAGGAGAGTAGAAAACTCGCGGCAGACTTAATGCAAGCTGCTGCGGCGGCTGTTGCCAATTTTGATAGGAATCAATATCTCATTTCGTTCGCGGAATACATTCTAAACCGGAAACATTAGGTGTTTGGAAAACAACGATTGGATCAACTTCTGGTCCAGCGCGGCCTTGTCGAAAGTCGTGAAGCAGCTCAAAAACTGATTCTTGCGGGTCAGGTTTTGATTGGAAGTGTTCCCGCAGCAAAAGCCGGACAGCTTGTGCCGGAAGATTCAGACGTTCGCATTCTGCAAGGATTGAAGTACGCAAGCCGTGGCGGCATCAAACTGGAAGCAGCTCTGGATTCATTTGACCTGGATGTAACAGGAAAGGTCGGACTGGATATAGGCGCCTCCACTGGCGGTTTTACGGATTGCCTGCTTCAGCGGAATGCCGCAAAAGTCTATTGCATCGATGTTGGGTACGGGCAACTCGCGTGGAGATTGAGACACGATCCGCGAGTGAAAGTGATGGAACGCACAAACGCCCGCTATTTAAGCAAACAAATGTTTCCGGAAACAATCGATTTTGCCGTGATGGACGTATCTTTCATCGGCGCCAACAAAATACTGGAACCGCTGGCAGACATTACAAATGAAGTCATTCTACTGTTCAAACCCCAGTTCGAAGCCGGTCCTCAAGATGTCCCAAAAGGTGGAATTATCCGGGATGCTGCCATTCATTCTCGAGTGCTGCTGAATTTTTTTCACATCGGGAGTTCATGGAATGTAAAAGGGCTCATCAATTCGCCAATTCTTGGAGGCAGTGGAAATAGAGAATTTCTTGTACACTTATCAAAAGAACCTGGCTGGAGTGAAGAGGAATTTGCTGAAAAGGTTTACGAGTTAATGAAATGACTTTTCCTTATCGCAGTGTTGGAATCGTGATGAAACCCGGGTACGAAGGCACCCAGGATCTGTTGCAAAGCATTTTTTCCTGGATGAAGCAGCGCGGGGCAAGCATCCTGTGGTTGACCGGGAATCCAGCAATTGCCGGCATTGAATTTGTCAGCAAAGAGGAATTTCAAGATCATTGCGACATGGTCATGGTGCTAGGAGGAGACGGTACATTTCTGGCGGCCGGCAAACTCGCGCTTCGCAAAGATATACCAATACTCGGGATCAACCTGGGCAGACTGGGATTTTTGACAGAAATCACAGTGCCCGAAATGGTGCCGGTTCTGGAAAAGATTGAGGAAGGAAAAGTAGTTATTGAAACAAGGCATCTTCTGGAAGCCAGAATCAAAAAGGGAGATCAGATTATCTTTGAAGGACACGTGATCAATGACGCGGTTGTTTCGAAAGCTGGAATTGCCCGTTTGCTGGAAATTGAAACACGAGTCGATCAACACTTCCTTGCCTTGTTCAAAGCGGACGGCCTGATCATTTCCACTCCGACAGGATCGACGGCCTACTCCCTTGCTGCAGGCGGTCCGATTGTATTTCCCACAATGGAAGCCATTGTAATGACACCCATTTGCCCGCATAGCTTGAATCACCGGCCACTGGTGGTGCCGGATCATCTTACAATTTCTGTGCATGCCGTCACACCCGCGGAAAATGTTAGCCTTACCTTGGACGGACAAACGATGCGCGTTCTACAAAATGAAGAGTATGTGGAAATCGCAAAAAGCAGCTATCATCTACGGTTAATAAAATCTCCATTTAAAGGTTACTTTGATATTCTCAAAAGCAAGCTCCGCTGGGGTGAAATTTAAGGAGTAGCGCGGACGTCCCGTCCGCGCCCATCGCGGGCGTGACGCCCGCGCTACTTTGTTATGAAACTTCTTTCATCGGTTCTGTTAATTATTTTGTTCATCCATCCCGCATTTTCTGACCAAACGCGGGATGCAAAATTCCACGCCGATATTGATGCGATGTTTGGGCTTCTTGTGGAAACACGTTCTGATTTTCACATGCATCCTGAACTATCGAATCAAGAAGAAAGGACCGGGGAAATCATTTCGGATCGATTGCGCGCGCTGGGCCTCGAAGTAAGATCGGGGGTCGCAGGACACGGTGTAGTGGGACTTTTGAAAGGTGGCAAGCCGGGTCCGGTTATTGCTGTACGGGCAGATATGGATGCGCTGCCGATTCAGGAAAATCGCGATGTCCCCTATAGATCGAAGAATCCAGGCGTGATGCACGCGTGCGGTCACGATGTTCACATGACTGTGGCGCTTGGAGTTGCAGAATTGCTCACGAAACACCGCGACGAGCTTCCAGGTACAGTGAAGTTTATCTTTCAGCCGGCTGAAGAAAGTCTGCCTGCAGATTATCCGGGCGATTGGGGAGCAAAAAGAATGATCCGGGAAGGAGCGTTGGAGAATCCAAAACCGGCCGCAATTTTTGGACTGCATTCCTCCGCTTCCTCTTTAATCGATGGCGAGCCGCTCGAAACGCTCAAACTGGAATACACGGAAGGCATTGCCAGCGCGAATTCGGACCGCTTTGTGATCCTGATCAAAGGAAAAATGGCGCACGCTGCTTCACCTGAAAAGGGTGTGGATGCAATCGTCGTAGCTTCCGAGGCTGTTCTCCAGCTTCAAACTATCCGGAGCCGGCGCACCTCTCCGAGGGAGCCGTTCGTTCTCACCATCGGTATGATGAATGCGGGAAGGCGTGAAAACATCATTGCCGAACAGGCGGAACTGCGCGGCACGGTGAGAACATTGAACGAAAAAGTTCAGGATGACGTGATCCGCATGATGCATCAGATTTTAAAGGGTGTTGCCGATAGTTATGGCGCCACTTATGAGCTGAAATACAGAAAGGGCTATCCTTCCATCAACAATGACCTTGCCCTGATTCAACAGATGCTGCCAACGATGAAGCGGATCGTAGGCAAAAAGAATATTGCAGCTACCGAACCGGGAATGGGAGGTGAAGATTTTTCGTACTACTCCCGGGAAATTCCTGCCTTCTTTTTCAGACTCGGAGTCGCCAATAAAGCAAAAAAGATTACAGCGGGTGGTCATACTCCAGACTTTGATGCCGACCCGGAGAGTTTCAAAGTGGGTGTTGAAGTTATGTCGGCTATGATCTGGGATTATTTGGAAAAATAAGCGTGCGATATAATGCTAGGGCTATGAAGAGAATGGACAGACCAGGAGATCGAACATCTGCGGGTGTTCGTTTGCCGTTGGGAGAACGGGCAGACGGCCGTTTTTATGGTCAGCACATTCTCGCAGTAATGCAGTTTACGCGTGTGGACCTGGAATACATCTTTGCAGTGGCTGAAGAAATGCGCAGGATGGTCGAACGTTTGGGAACGTTTGATCTTTTGAAAGGGAAGATTCTTGCGAATCTGTTTTATGAGCCATCAACACGAACCGCCTCCTCTTTTACTGCAGCAATGGAACGTCTTGGAGGCAGTGTTATTCCAATCAGCGAAGTGAAATATTCTTCCGTGGCGAAGGGCGAAACGTTGATCGATACGGTGCGCACATTGGAATGTTATTCGGACGTGATTGTGCTGCGGCATCCGGAAACCGGAGCGGCTCAAACAGCGGCCCGTTATTTGCGAAAACCGTTGATCAACGCAGGAGACGGAACGGGAGAACACCCCACTCAAGCGCTTCTGGATCTGTTTACGATCCAGGAGGAGTTGGGTCGCCTGCAAGGGTTGAATGTAACTCTGCTTGGCGATCTGAAATATGGCCGCACAGTGCATTCCCTTTCCCGTTTGCTTCGATTGTATGGAGCGCGCATCAATTACGTATCTCCGGATATTCTGCGAATGCCCGAAACAGTAATGGAAGAGTTAAGCGCAGCCGGAATCGAACAGCATGAATTCCGGGAACTGGATGAAGTTCTTCCGCATACCGATGTGCTGTATGTCACGCGAGTGCAGCGGGAGCGCTTTGAGAACCAAGATGATTATGAATCGGTCAAGAATGCCTACGTCATCACACCCGAAACTCTCAGTAGAGCAAAAGGCCAAATGGTTTTGATGCATCCACTCCCGCGCGTGAATGAAATAGCTGTGGAAGTGGATAACGATCCACGTGCCGCATATTTCCGCCAGATGGAGTACGGTCTTTACGTCAGGATGGCCCTCCTCGCCATGGTTCTCGGCAAAGCATAAGATTTAACGCAGAGGCGCAGAGACGCAGAGAAAAACTGAGAGTTTCTTTTTTATCTCTGCGTCTCTGCGACTTTGCGTTAAAATTTTTTGCCTGCAACCTGCACGATCCAATCCACCATGGTGTCGAATAGGCCGGGGACAAATTGCGTTAACTGCGGGAATTCGGCCATGCTGCCGGTTTCGCTCAGCATCAGAGCATGATTGCCTTTTTGGAACACCCGAAGAGTAACTTGATTGTTCCCCGCTCTCTTTAAGGCATCTTCCATAAGACGTTTGTTAGGATCCAGTGGAACTCCACGGTCCAATTCACCGTAGATCACGAGAACTGGGCACTTTACTTTTTCCAGCGCGGGAACCGGATCGTAGTCCAGCAGAGTGCTATACCAGGCAAGAAAGCGGGGGTTCGCCGATCCCGACTCATCCAGTGCTTTCTGGTTACCTTCTTTTTGCAATTTCTCTATTTGCTGTCGAAAATACTCTTTTGTTTCTTCCGACCGCAAACTTTCCATGTCCGCCTTCAGCGAAGATATAGCTTTTGCAATCTGTTCCTCCGGTGTTCCAACCGCTTCCATTTCTTGCTTGTTCCGTTGAAGCTCTTGTTCAAATGGAGTAACAGCAGGAACTGACAGCAGAACGGCAAAGGCAATATTCTTGCCCCGTTCGATCGCCTGGGGAATAATCCAACCAGCCTGACTGACTCCCCAAAGTCCAATAGCGTTTGCCTGGATCTCCTTACGAGCAGATAAATAGTGCGCACCCGCCAGCGCATCGGATGCATACTCCGCAAAATCAGCATCCATCCAGTGCCCTTCCGATTCTCCGACTCCTCTCTTGTCGTAGCACAAGACAGCGATGCCGCGACGCGCAAAAAGATAAGGAACCGGACCAAAGAAATCTCGTGTCGCCGGACCGGACCCATGAACGAACACAGTTGCGGGAAACGGCCCGATACCCGATGGAAGCACAAGAGATCCAGACAATTTGATCCTTCCGCTTGTAAACGTGACTTCTTCTTCCCGATGCAAAGCTTTCCGTTTTAGGGCTTTATTAGAATCATTGCCCTCTGACCAGATCAGACCTGTAATTTCACCATTTGCGCTCTTTTCAAAACCAACTTGCGCCACCATCGGCAGTGGAATCCATACTCCAGGTCCGGTAAAGAACTCTGTATCAGACATCGCATAAAGCGGACCAACCCGTCCTTTCTCATCCAGATAAGTCAACTGATTGTCTCCCAATTCATCCCATGTTCTGATGTGCAGGAATTGTCCGGATTCAAATTCGTAAGTGCCAAAATATTTCCGGACATCAACTGAAGCGGAACGAACCATCTCAAAAGAACCCTTTTCGTCTCCGGAACTAACCGTTCCCTTCAGTATGTTCTTCTGAACATCTCCTTTGAATACGAACGACTTGTCCCCCTGTTTGAGTTCAAATTGAATACCGGAACTTTGAGAAGAAACGATTGTTACAGGCGCGTCGGATATTCTTTCAAATGGGAGCGACAAAGTTGAGGAAATGCCTTCCCCCTTTTGGGCCACCGTGAGCCGAAGAGGCATGGTGGTTTTCCCCATTTGGATCGTACCCAACCATGTTCCCGGAAGCGTGTTTAGAAGGGCCAGCAATAGGATAATTTTCATAGCGGTCCCATGCATTCATTACGAAGCCTCTAAAACAAATGTTTCAATACCGGGATTATTTTCCGGATAACCAGCGGTCCAGTGATTCGCGCATATTGCTGGTCATAAACAATTGAAGACCCATGCAGGGTTTCGGAGAATCCTTAGACTTGACCCAAACAACTCTTGCGGGACATTCAATCGGAATCGTCGCAACGGGAACGTGCAACTTTACATAGAGATTGTCATCTTCCGTGACACGCGCCAGATTCTCCACACAAAGGCCGTTCGCGCTTACGTTTAAAGCCCTCGCTTTCACCCACTTACCTGAATCGGTACGGTAGGAGACAGGAAAGGTGATCGGGAAACGCTTTCTCTCATTGCTTTCGCTTACTTTTTTCTGTTCCTGTAGTTCCTCAACCTGTTCCGGTGAAGGAGGAACAGCTTTCTGACTCACGGAAACAATTTCACCTTCAACGATCTGAGGTGGAGGAGGAGGCACAGGAGAATCAGCAGGAGATGAGGCAGAAGCAGTTTCTACAGGCAGGCGATAATTCCAAACTCCCGGAGTGACAGTCAAGGGAACCGTTTTCATTTGGAGATTGCGAAGAAAGATCTTAACCGTGTACTCCCCTGGAGTCAGTTTCCACGTTAACCCCTCGGGACCGCGAATCGTTCGATAGTCACGGTCCACTTTCTCGATTTTTACATCGGTATAAAGCAACACACGCCCATGTTCATCCACAGGAACCAAAACAATTTCCTGTGTGGTTGATTCATCTGACATTTTTCCCACCCTCGCACTCTTATTCTGATACTTTAAGGGACAAGTTTCAAGAAAAATGTCAAAAATTGGAATTTACATGGAAAATACCTATTTTGAAAGGCAGTATCGTGTAAAATAGACAATTTCAGGGGGGATAATGATCGAAGGGAGCCCCGAGGTTTCGGGGGCACTCGCAGAGTTGCATCAGTATCTTGCGGATCAACTACCGCCATTGGTCGTAGCAGACTCAATAGAGATTCTGGTCAACCACCCTGCCGAATTGACCGCTTCAGCTATCTTTAACTGGACTCTTTCTCACCTTCGTACTGATCGAACGAGTTCCGCCACTGATTATCTGTATCACGCCGTCATGAAGCTTCATTTAATGGGTGAGTACAAACTGATATCGCAGGAAACTCTTGCACCTTTTCTAATCAGTCTCAAACAAGCTTTGCTGGAATACTGTCCGCAGGAAGAAAGAGAACAGTTCCAGCTGAATTTGGAACGAATGGGACACGCCCGTACGGAAACCTCTTCGCATTTGGAGGTTCTTTTCCGGCCGACCACGAGTCAAAAAACGCAAACCGAGACCGAACCGGCAAGAGATGCAGACATTAAAAGGTTCCAACATCTCATGCAGAGATTGGAAAAACGCTTATCAGTTCTCGGACCGGACAACTCTACGGCGGGACAGGAAGAAGTTGTTGCACAGGCGCTGGCTGAAGCCGCGCGAAGCGCGAGTGAGACGGTGGAGTTAAACGAGATGCTGGATCATTTGCGACGTCTCGGAATCCAGGCAGGGTCCGATGATCTTTTCAGGGTCCTCGGACGAAATTTACCGGGCTGGTCTCTCCCCAACAATCCTGAGGTTCAAATCCCGGAAGACAGCAATTTGCAGGCAATGCACCGGATCATCGCAAAAGCTCCCGATACGCAGCAGGTTTCAGAGCGTTTTCACCAGCTGATTCGATCCTCAGTGGAACGTTTTAACGAAGACTCATTGGTTCAGGCGGTCTCCATGTTGGATCTTGCAAGAAAAATTATCGATGCAAAAGAAGTCACTCCGGTCATGGTGGAAATTGCGCGGAGCAAAGGCCATGAGAATGTGGACGCGGATAAGTTGCGAAAATATGCGGAAGTACCCGGCCAGCATCCTGTCCTGCGAAAATTCCTAAATTTTTTCACTGCATTTTCACCGCAGGGACTTCTGGAAACTTTACGGCTGGAGAAAAAACGGGACAAGCGGCGCGTCCTTTTGCTCTTGCTGGAATGTCATGGAGAGCTCACGCGCGCTGCCGCGCTGGAACAGCTTGTTGCAATGCCGGTGCAAATGGATCGGGATGAAGTCTATTTTCGCCGCAATCTGATCCATTTAATTCGGCGCATTCCGCCGTCACCCAAAGAGTCACCGAAAAGAGTGCTGGACACAATACTGCCCTATATCGAATTACATTGGCCGCCGGTTGTCGTAAAGGAAGCGCTCGCATTTTTGGCGCAATCGAAACAAGAGGGAGTCGAACATACTTTAATCAGATTGCTCCACGAAATCGAAAAGATGCTCCAGAATGATAAAAAAACTCCGCTCGACAAAGAGACTTTTTCCATTCTGGATCGTGTCATTTCGGCGCTTTGTAGAGTGGGCACTTCCAACGCGCGAAGAGAAGTGATCGAACATGCATTCCAGAGAAGACCGGAACTGGGAAATTCAATAGCCCGACTCTCCGAACTATCCAACTATGATCTTTCTGATGATTTTTCAACATTAGATCGTTTGATGAAAGCTCTCAAAGCAAATCTGCCTTTGAAGCGCCTGGGAATTGTTCTCTCACAAAGGGATGAGAAATGCAGATATATAGTAGAGGCGCTTGCCGGCACGCCGGTTCCTCACGTAAGAAGCGCTCTTGAGGATCTGGCGCAACAATATCCGGATCTGCAGACGGGACAGGCGGCCGCGAAAGTCAAAGTGGTAGCAGAGTTGCCTGCTACTACTGTTGTCAAACAACGACCGGTCGAAACTACGGTTGCAACTCCGGTTGTGAGCCTTATGGGAGATCTGGACCTTTTTGGTTTGCCGTCTCTGGTTCAAAACCTATCCGACTCTCAGCTAACCGGCACGCTGAGCTTGAAAAATCCGGAGGGAGAAATTTTCGCTACGCTGATTCTCGATCAAGGCAAGCTACGATACTGCCGGAATGGAATCCTCTCCGGCGAATCAGCGTTCTACCAGTTGTTTGAAAAACCGCGCAAAGGAACATTTGAATTCGCCCGGTCTGTTCAAGAGGGCATTGTCATTGAAAGTAGTTTTCCCGAAATGCTTCCTATGATGCTGGAAGCAATGCGCCGCTATGATGAATTGCAGAACGCTCGCGCGATTGTTCCGGACAATCTTAGTCTAAAAGCAAAAGAAGCACGACCTCTCCCTCTACCCGAAGAAAAGGATGGATTGCTCTTTCGCAATCTCTGGAATGCCGTGCAACGCGGCACGACTCCGCTGGAATGCGAAGAAACCGTAGAAGTGGACTCCTATCGCATCCGGCGCTTGCTCGCTCACTGGATGGAGTCCGGCATCATAGAGTCCGCTTAAGTACAAACCACCAAATACTTGTATCATGCAACTATCTTTCCTATAATAGGATTCGTGAACGATTTCAAAGGCGCATTCGATCATTTCTATAAACTTGCGCGGTACAATAAAGTACTGGATGCAAAAACCACTCTTCTCTTGCATCTGGCCTCGGCCATGTCTTGCGCATGTTATCCCTGAATGAACCATTACCTTGGCGTTGCCAGGAAAGAAGGCATTACGAATGAAGAAGTGGAAACGGTTCAGGCCATCGTGATGGCCGTCTCCGCAGGAAGCCGGAAAAAAGAAAATAGGAAATAGACCGGATGAGGGAGATAAGTCGGATGAAGTTCAATGAAAAGAACATATCCGTTCTATCCTTCGATCCGGTTTATCTCCTATTTTCTTGAATTGAGGAAGATAAAAATGCTCATTAAGAAATTCTTATGTGGGTTTTTTGTGTTTTATCTTATTCCGGTTCTATCATCTGCAGGAATTCAGGATTGGTCCCAGTGGCGAGGTCCACAACGGGATGGAAGCGCCAGAAACTTTGCTGTTCCTGAAAAATGGCCCGCAGCACTTCAGACTATTTGGTCAATTGAGGTAGGAACAGGTCACTCGAGTCCGGTAATCCTGGATGAAATCGTCTACCTGTTCAGCCGTGAAGCTGAAAATGAAATTGCGCGGGCAATTGATTTAAAGAGCGGAAAGATTCTCTGGCGAACCGGTTACAGCGCGCCCTACAAAGAGTATCCGGGCGCTGTGGAACACGGCAAAGGCCCGAAATCTACTCCGGTGGTATTCGCCGGAAAACTTTTAACACTCGGAATTAGCGGTATTCTTACCTGTTTTTCCACAAGCAATGGAAAGCTTTTGTGGCAAAAAGACTTTTCCGGACGCTTTCCAGCCAATCATCCTCCTTTTGGAACTTCCATGTCCCCTTTGATCGAAGATGGGATGTTGATCGTTCACGCCGGTGGGCACCAGGGAGGAGCCCTGCTTGCGCTGGATCCAGATAAAGGTCTGGAGAAATGGAGTCTGGCGGGAGAAGGCCCGAGCTATTCTTCTCCGATTGTGATCACATTAGAAAAACAAAAACAAATTGTGATTCAGGTCCACCGGAAAATCCTTGGCGTGAATTTGCAAAACGGAAAAATTTTGTGGAGCATTCCTTTCGCCACACCTTGCGATCCGAATATTGTTACGCCCGTTCTTGCGAATAACATTTTGATCTTCTCCAGCCTGGATAAGGGAACCTTTGGCGTTCGTCTGCATCACGATGGTCAAAACTGGACGCCGGAAATTCTCTGGGATACAAAGGATGTTTCGCTCTACATGAGCAGTCCGGTTCTGGCCGGAAATCGCTTAATTGGTTTTTCACACAAGCGTCAGGGAGAATTTTTTGCACTGGACCCTGCCTCAGGCAAAGTAATTTGGAAGAGTGGCGCCCGCATTGCAGAAAATGCTGCGCTCGTAACGACCGGGAGTGACATCTTGATTCTGAAAGAAGATGCCGAGTTGTTTGTCTTGCCGGCCACCGTGGATTCATTCCAACCGGTCGCGACATACCAGGTTGCAAAAAGCGCGACGTGGGCGCATCCCGTCAGACAAGCCAGGGCATTCTCATCAAAGACGCTCTTTCGCTTTCCCTCCTGCGGTATTAAAATCGTACTCGTGCTCTTGCTCTAAAAATGGTTTATGATTTGAACGTTGGAAGATGCGGGAGGTTCCATGAAACTTTTTTCCGCTTGCCTTGTACTGCTTCTTTTCATCGCTCCCGTTTATGCCGCAGAGGAAACGCACAAAGTAGCGATTCTGGAATTCCAGAACAAAGCCGAACGGATCATCAGTGTGAATCGCTGGACCATGGCAGAAGATTTAGCCAAATTCCTGAGAAAGAAAAACGAAACAATTCAAACCGCAAAGAGAAAGGATTTACTGAAGACGGTCGGGGAACTCTCCTGGGCTGACAGCAGGTTAACACTGGCTCAAGAAAAAGCGATTGCCGGCATGGGCGTGCAGTACCTTGTCTATGGAACCATTGCCGAGTGGCGCACCAGGGGGCCCGTAAACGACGCTTATAGAGAAGCGGCGCCCGAAGCAACGGTGATTTTTTCCTTTGACGTTGTGGATCTATCCAGTGGGAAAGTGATTAAGAATTTCACCACAGACGGTAGAGCAACGGGAAGAATGGGGCGGATCGACACAGAAGACCCGTTTGATACCGATGAAACCAAACACGAAGAATCGCTTCACGATGCTACCGATATGGCTTTGAGCAAGGCGGCCCATGAGATTTTGAAGATTCTTCAACTAATACAGTAGAAGAATTGACAACCTCCAAATCGAATCCTATCTATTCCTAGCTGGACGATAAACTGCTTTCCCTGGAGGTTGAACATGCGATTAACGAAGCTATTCGTTGCTACATTACTTGCTGGATCTATTCTTGTTGCTTTCAATGCCGAAGCAGAAATCAAACCTGGGATTCGTGTGGGTGCCTATTTTGACCCGACCGATGCCTTTATTGGCGGCGAGGTACTCATCGATATCACTCGACAATGGTGGTTTAATCCAAACGTTGAATATGTATTTGTCGATGGTGCAACGTTCCTGACATTTAATTTTGACGTGCATTACGATCTGCCAACGCGCGATGTCTATGTTTGGATAGGAGGCGGTCCGGCAATCCTGTACCTTGATCCGGACGCGCGAAGATTTGAAGACGAAACAGATTTTGGAGTAAACGTCTTTGCGGGTGTCGGTTTCAGGACCGGCAGCCGTATAGTACCTTACATTCAACCGAAAGTGTTTCTGTCGGATGATTCGGAAGTATCGCTGGCCTTTGGCGTGCGCTTTTAAACCGCCAAGGCGCCAAGTACGCCAAGCCAGGAATAGACTTTTTGTCCTTGGCGCCTTGGCGTCTTGGCGGTTAATCTTGTTTAACTGTGCAGGATTTCGTCTTCTTTCGCTTTCGCCAGGTCGTCAAACTTTTTGATGTACTCATCGTGAAGTTTTTGAACCATCTCCATTCCGCGCTTCTCCTCATCTTTGGAGATTTTCTTTTCCTTTTCCATTTTTTTCATCTCATCATTTCCAGCGCGGCGGATCTGGCGAACTTCATTGTGGCCATGTTCCTGAACCTTGTGAACATGCTTGGCAAGCTGCTGGCGGCGTTCTTCAGTCAAAGGGGGAATGGGAATACGTATGAGCTTGCCGTCATTGGAAGGATTCAAACCCAGATCACTTTTGCGAATCGCCTT
Source organism: bacterium (assembly GCA_022616075.1). Taxonomy (NCBI): domain Bacteria; species bacterium. Next base: position 4,209 of record JAKEFK010000361.1, on the reverse strand, counting down.
TTCCATATCACCAATGATGCTGACATCGTAAGGTTTAGCGACAATCAGATTGGGTTCCGGTGTGCTTAAGGCAGCAACCTGATTGAGTGGTGTGGGTGTGTTGTAGTACTCCACGGTTATCGTATCCAGAAGAGATATCGATGCTTTTCCGGTGCGGATGCCCGTCAGCTCTTTGCGATGAGCTTCCAGCGCGGCATCCATTCTTCGTCTGAGATCCTTCGAAAGAGCTTCAAACATGCTTCACCCCTTTACGATTGATCCAATTTTTTCTCCGTAAATGATCCGTTTGATGTTTCCTTTTTCCTTCAAGTTGAAAACAATAATCGGCATACGGTTATCCATGCACAATGAAATGGCGGTGGAATCCATTACTTTGAGATGCTTGCTCAGAACGTCCATGTAAGTGAGCTCCTCGAATTTTACCGCGTCCGGATGCTTCTTCGGATCGCGATCGTAGATGCCATCGACTTTTGTGGCCTTGAGGATAATTTGAGCATGCACTTCCATGGCGCGCAAAGCTGCAGCAGTGTCCGTGGAAAAATAAGGATTGCCTGTTCCTGCGGCGAAAATGACAACTCGCCCTTTTTCCAGATGCCGCATCGCGCGACGGCGGATAAATAGTTCTGCGATGGTTCGCACTTCAATCGCTGAAAGTAGGCGTGTATGGATACCTTTCTTTTCCAATGCATCCTGCAAAGCGACGGCATTGATCAAAGTTGCGAGCATCCCCATTTGATCGCCGGCAACACGATCCATGCCAACAGCACTCGCAGCCACTCCGCGAAAAATATTGCCGCCACCGATGACGAGGGAAAGTTGTATCCCCTGGACAACATCTTTGATTTCATTTGCGAGATATTGAACGACCTGCGGATCGATACCGTAACCCTGCTCCCCCATGAGAGCTTCCCCGCTTAACTTCAGCAATACGCGATCGTAATGCGGTTTGGAAGCCTCGCGGGAGGAATCCATCCTTACTCCGCCGATTCTCCGAGCTTAAAGCGCACGTAACGGCGAATCACAATGTTTTCACCAAATTTTGCGATGTGGTTATTGATGAAGTCATGCATCTTCTGGCTGTCGTCTTTTACAAATGGCTGATCCATAAATACACTTTCTGTATACCATTTTTCAAGTCGACCTTCCACAATTTGTTTCTTCACATTCTCCGGCTTTCCGGAAGTTGCCAGTTGATCCAGCAGGATCTCACGTTCGCGATTCATCACCTCCGCGGGAATATCTTCCCCCGACCTGTACTGTGGATTCATCGCGGCAATCTGAACCGCAATTTCATGAGCGAAGTCCTGGAATTCTTTGGTCCGGGCGACAAAATCGGTTTCACAATTTACTTCGACAAGCACACCAATTTTACTGCCGGGATGGATGTATGAAGTGATCACTCCTTCCGAAGCAGTGCGTCCTGCTTTCTTTGACGCTGAAGCGATTCCCTTTTTTCTTAGAACCAGAATCGCCTGTTCGAGGTCCCCACCGGCTTCTTGCAGGGCGGCCTTGCAATCCATCATCCCTGCGCCGGTCTGATCTCTCAATTTTTTTACTTTGTCAGCACTGATATCCACGATCTCATCTCCTCATCTTATATATTCTTCATCTTCATCATCAGCTTCCAAAACTTCGTCATTGTAGACGCCTTTGGAAATGCTCATCTCGATCAATTCCTGATCCAGCACTTCTGAAAGCTGTTGTGTTTCCTCAGTAGTTTCGGCAGGAGCTTCAACCATGGGCATCGGCACTCCAGTGGAAGCAAACTGATTTCTACCTTCGACAACGGCATCCGCGATACGGGAGGCAAAAAGCTTGATTGCCCGGATTGCATCATCATTGCCAGGAATTACGTAATCAATCGGGTCCGGGTCACAGTTGGTATCCACAACTGCAACGACCGGAATATTGAGTTTCTTGGCTTCACTGACGGCAATCTGTTCCTTTCGCGGATCGATGACAAACAACGTATCCGGCATCGCTTCCATTTCTTTGATGCCGGAAAAGAGTTTGGCCATTTTCTTGTATTTCTTTTCCAGTTTCGCGGCGTCTTTCTTGCTGAAATGCTCAAAATCGCCGTCCACTTTCATTTTTTCAAGATCTTTGAACTTCTTGATGCTCCGTTTTAACGTTGCAAAGTTCGTCAACAAACCGCCGAGCCACCGTTGATTCACATAGGGCATAGAAGCGCGCTGGGCTTCCTCGGCGACCGCATCCTGGGCCTGTTTCTTGGTCCCGATAAAAAGGACCGATTTACCCTGGGCTGCGGTGTTACTCATGAAGCGTGATGCTTCTTCGAATAACTTGATGGTTTGCTGCAAATCTACAATGTGAATACCATTCCGCTCATTGTAGATGTACTTTTTCATTTTGGGATTGCGTTTCTTGGTCTGATGACCAAAATGCACACCCGCTTCTAACAATTCTTTCAGGCTGATACCAACCAATGTTTTTTCCTCCTTGTATCGCTTTTGCGCGCCATCCAGCGCAATCATGCAAAAGCGTAGTTTCGCGTAGCCTTCCGGCCTTGCGTATTTTTATTAACCGCCAAGGCGCCAAGAACGCCAAGAAAATAATTTCTAATTTTCGGCCTTGGCGACTTGGCGTCTTGGCGGTTGTAATTCTAACGTTTGGAGAACTGGAAGCGTTTGCGCGCCCCCGGTTGTCCGTATTTTTTCCGTTCTTTACTGCGGGAATCCCGCGTTAAGAATCCGGCATCTTTGAGTTTTTTGCGAAGCTCGGCATTGAATTTCAGCAGTGCGCGGGAAATTCCGAGTCGCACAGCTTCGGCCTGGCCTGTCATGCCACCGCCTTTCGTGAATGCCAATACATCGAACTTTTCAGCAGTCTCTGTGATCAGAAGCGGCTGTTTAGCAACAATTTTTAGCGCTTCATCTGGAAAATATTCTTCCATCTTGCGCTCATTCACTTGAAAGGCGCCCTGGCCGGGTCTCAGAAACACCCGTGCAATTGCACTTTTCCGTTTGCCGGTGCCGTAATATTGTAATGTTGGCACGTTTTACTCCTTTTTATACCGCAGAGTACGCAGAGAGCGCGGAGACAAAACTGAGAATTTTTTCTCTGTTTTTGCTCAGCGTGCTCTGCGTCCTCTGCGGTGAAATTGAAATTCTTTATCGGGGAGAAAGGGTTTCGGGTCTCTGCGACTCATGAGGATGCTCATTGCCGCTATAGACCTTCAGTTTTTTCAAGTAGACCTGACGCAGTTTATTCTTCGGCAGCATGCCGGAGACTGCTTCCAGGATCACTTTCTCGGGGGCTTTTTTCTGCAGATCCGCCAGAGTAATGCTCTTAAGACCACCCGGATAACCGCTGTGGCGATGATACACTTTGTCAGATCTCTTGTTGCCGGTTACAACAATCTTGTCGGCATTGACCACCACAATAAAATCGCCAACATCCTGATGTGCTGTATACTCCGGTTTCGCCTTGCCCGTCAAAACGTTCGCTAGAAAAGTTGCAAGCCGGCCCAAAACTAGACCACTCGCGTCCACCACATACCACTTTTTCTGCAATTCTCCCGCCTTCGGGAAATAAGTATCCATAGTACTCCTATATTGGGCGTATCGGATGAACACATAAAATACAGGATTCCCCGTTCTCTTGTCAAGGAAAACCCCGGACTATAATATTCTCATACCATGCGTAAACCATTTCTATTGATTTTTTTGCTTTTTGCCGTCGCTGCCAATGCTCATGAAAAGCACCAGCAGACCAAGCCGGTCCAATCAGCCCCTGCAAAGCAGGAATCCGCTGCTCCGCCCCCAGCCTCCGCGCAAACTGAGCCAGACGGTGAGGAATACGAAGGGGAGGTACCGGGGTTTAAAGAAGCGCTTCTGAGTCATCCTCACAACAAAATCGTACATTTTCCTCTCGCTTTGGGGATTGCTGGTTCCCTTTTTGTGTTTATCGGCTTGAAAAAACCGGAGATGCTGACGGCAGTTCGCGTTCTGTGGCTTCTCGCGGCATTGGCTGCTGTTGGAGCCTATTTCAGCGGGCAATCTCAGGAAGAACCCTTCGAGGAAGGAGCTCTGCATGACGTTGTCGAGCTTCACGAGAAACTTGGAACGGCTACGGGAGTTTGTCTGGGAATTGGTTTTTTGATTTCTCTAAGTCGTCGTCTGAAAAAACTGGCAGTTTTCTGGGCAATCCTCGTTTTTACCTTAATCTCCGTCACCGGCTACTACGGCG